>CAMLNK010000403.1 GCA_946481035.1 uncultured Dyadobacter sp.
TCAGATGACCCTGGTTAAAACGAACCAGCTTTCCGTAACCAACTTGCCGGATACCCTCCGATTCACCCAAGGGCACTTTTTCACAAAGGTGATTATTGGACGCTACATTCAATAGCAACCCGGAGATGCTCATGAGTGAAAACAACACGTCAGAAAACAACAAAAGCCGGGTAAAAACCCGGCTCCTGAAATATAAAGTCTCGCAAAATTCTACGCCGAATTCCGCGCCGCGTTGATAATCCCGAACATAGCCCGGATGATCAGCTGGTTGTAAGTCTCCACATCAACCGGCAAATCCTTCGGATCGCCGGCGAGCATTTGCAATGCGTATTGCTGGATGGTGATCAACGGCAATACGATCCGCTCACGGGTTTTGATCGAAACTTTGGTGACGTTATTGCTGTCGAGCAGTTCCTTCTGGCCCGATACTTCGAGCAGAAGCTCGCGCGTGAGCAGGAACTCGTCGTACATTTTATCCCAGAACTCGGTGTAATCCGCCTCTTCGCGGAGGTATTTGGTAGCCGGGAAAAAGGCTTTGGAAAGCGATTGCATCGAGTTTTCGATCAGCGTCCGGAAGAAAAGCGACTTCTGGTAAAGCTTTTTGATATCCTCGACCTTGTTTTCCTTTGCGAGTTCGCGGATCGCCGTTCCGAAACCGTAAAATCCGGGTACGTTTTGCTTCATCTGCGCCCATGAGCCCACGAACGGGATCGCGCGCAGGTCTTCAAATTTCAATCCGCCGTCGTCGCTGCCGCGTTTGGTAGGACGGCTTCCGATGTTGGTTTGTCCGTAAAAACGCAACGGCGTCTTTTTGTCGAGGTATTTGACAAACATCGGGTGGTTTTTCAGGTCCAGATAGGAATTGTAGGCGATTTCAGCCATTTCCTCGATCAGGTCCTTGTCGGCGTCCGTCAGTTCGTCGTCGCGGTGACCTTTGAAAAGGTGGTTTTCGAGACCGGCGGTAAATAGCCTTTCCAGGTTATACATGGCCGTGGTAACGGTACCATAGTTGGAGCTGATGGTCTGCCCCTGAACGGTCAGCTGGATTTCTTTGTCTTCTATATCCTTGCCGAGCGACGAATAAAAATTATGGTTATTGCCACCGCCACGCGCCGGAGGTCCTCCACGACCGTCGAAGAACGTGACTTTGATGCCAAATTCACGCGAAACCTTGGTTAGTTCTTCCTTAGCGCGGTAAATCGACCAGTTGGCCCGCAGGTAACCGCCATCTTTGGTACCGTCGGAGAAGCCCACCATGATCGTCTGGTGATTCTCGCGGTTTGCGAGGTGGTTGCGGTAATATTCATTTTCATACAGCGACCGCATAATGCCCGGCGCATTGGCAAGGTCATCCACCGTTTCAAAAAGTGGTACCACGTCGAGCGCCAGCTTTCCTTCTTCGTCTGCAATCAGGTTTTTGGCCAGTGCTACCACTTGCATTACATTCAATGCAGAGGTGTTGTTGCTGATCACGTACCGGTGCGCGCCTTTTTCACCGTTCTTTTCCTGAATGGTTTTAATAGCCCTGATCGACCCGAGAATGTCCTTTGTCAGTTCATCCTCATAATCCTCGTCACGAAGCGGTATGTTCAACGAAAGCAGCAAATCGATTTTTTTCGCCTCATCCCAGCTCTCGTAATCGGCGTATTTCAATAATGGAATTTTCTTTTCGAGCCTTTTCAGAATATCCTCCCAGGCTTTGCCATGCTTCCGGCTGTCCTGACGAACGTCCAGGCTCGCGAAGAAGAATCCGAACAGATTGAGTTTCAGTATAAAATTATCGAGCAACTCTACGAAAAGGCCCTGATGCTTGTTCACCAGCACTTCGCGTGCTTTAAGCAGCTCGTCGATCAGCTCCTGCGCATTTTCGTACCCTTCCTCAAACGGCCCGAAAATGGTGCTGTTCATCTTTTTCTCCGCCAGCGAAACCGCGTCGTCGACGCCTTTGAATGTGAGGCGGCGTTTCAGTTGGCGAATGTCCCGGTAGTAACCACGCAACAGCGTCTCGCGCAGGCGATCGGCCACTTTCAACGTAATTTCGGGGTTCACAAACGGGTTACCGTCGCGGTCGCCGCCCGGCCAGAAGCCCAGGCGGAACACATTCGGGTAAGGCCAATCATGTACGCTCATTCCCAGGCCATTGATGAGTTTTTCAAGAATGGAAGGGATAGCATCATAATATACGTTTTCGAGGAACCAGCACAGGCTCACCGCCTCATCGAACGGTGTGGGTTTTTCATGGTTAATGAAAGCCGTTTTCCCAAGCTGCAATAGCAACTGGTTTACCTCGGTAAAATCGTTGGCTTTAATTGCATCTTCCAGATCGTTGATAATGCCCAGCACTTTGCCCGAGTAAAACTGGGTCGGGTGGGCCGTCAGCACGATCCGCACGCTGAAATCTTCCAGCTTGGCGAGCAATTTCTTTTTCAGTTCATCATTTTCCAGGCGTTCGGTGAGGTAGGTTACCGAACCTTTGCCGGTCAGGTCGTGCGTCTCGTCAAAGGCCGCATCTTCCACCGAGTCGAATAGTACTACCTGGCGTTCGATATATTGGATAAATGCAAAAAGCAGATCCGCACGTTCCTTGGGAGTAGCCGTTTCCAGGAGCTCTGAAAAAAAATGCTCGATGATTTCTTTGGGAGATTTGCCTTCCTGAAAGCCTATCTCGCTTTGCTGGGTCAGTATCGGAAGCAGGGAGCCTGTTTGGAATATACCGCGGTAGGGTAAACTCAGAAACAGGCTATTAAAAATATTATACTTCGTTACAACTGCGTCCTGGAAACTATTATTCATAATGGAGTGACGAAATTATATTTTGAAATTTGCACTGAAGGCAAATATAACCCTAAAAAATGGGTTTCAGGCTTTGGGGTGCGCTTGTTGGTGCGTTTTTTTAAGCTTTTCGATGGAGTTATGGGTGTAAATCTGCGTAGCGGCCAGATTGGCGTGGCCAAGTAACTCCTTGATCGCATTCAGATCGGCGCCGCGGTTGAGCAAATGCGTCGCATACGTGTGCCTGAGCACGTGCGGGCTCTTCTGCGCGAGCGTAGTGACGGCGGATAAATACTGTCTGACCTTTCGTTGGACAAAAACCGGGTAAATGGCTTTATTTGAATCGGTTAGAAGCAAAACATCCGTATGCTCCTCCGGCGCACGCTGCTCTATATATTTTTGGAGTAATTGTACCAAAGAAGTGGAAATGGGCACGATTCGTTCCTTCGATCGTTTCCCGAAAACACGAATGGTACGTGCAGGCAAGTTCAGATCTTTCAATTCCAGCTCCACCAGCTCCGAAAGCCGGATACCACTGCCGTAGAGCAGCTCCATGATCACCCTGTCACGCAGCCCTTCGAAATCATCCGTAAATGTGCCTTCCTCAAAAAGCATTTCCATGGATTTCTCTTCCACGAATGCCGGCAGCTTCTTACGCGTTTTCAAGGCCGACAGGATTTTCGTCGGATCGCTGTCAATGTGTTTTTTCTTCCTTAAATAACCATAAAATGTCCGGAGCGCAGCAATTTTCCGGTTAATCGACGACGGGTTGAGGCCTTCTTCCATCATACTCACCACCCACGACCGTAGCATCGGCGGCTTGGCCGTTTCGGGTTCGGCGCAATCATATTGGAAAAGGAGGTATTTCTGAAACTGTTCGAGATCAGTCTGGTACGATTTGATCGTGTGCGCACTGGCACGTTTTTCGAAACGGAGGAATTCCAGAAATGGCGTTATCATAGTCCGAACATACAAAAAGGAGCCATCTTATTCAAGACAGCTCCTCTCGTATGATATGGATACAATAATCCTATAGAAGTCTTTCAGAGAACCATTCCGTGAGGAACTAGTCTTCTAAATGACCGTAAGTTTTCTCTTTGTAAACGGCACGCAAAACTTCGAAACGACGCTTAACAGATGGTTTTTCGAAAGCTGTACGGGCACGAAGCTCACGCATTGTACCAGTTCTTTCAAATTTCTTCTTGTAACGCTTAAGAGCGCGATCAATCGATTCGTTGTCTTTAATGTTAATAATAAGCATGCTTATAATTTCTAATGTTCTTTGAATTGGTTTCTGAAATCGGACTGCAAAGAAAAACTATATCCAACAGAAAATCAAGAAATAAGTCGTTAAAATTCGTTTATTTTTGTATCCATTGCATTGAAATACTAGTCATTAACAGATTAAACAGCCCGATATGAGTTCCAGACTGGGAATAATTGACTTAGGCACCAACACTTTTCACCTGCTGATCGCCGAGCCAAATGGCGCTCATTTCAAGACCGTTTTCCACGAAAGCAGGCCTGCCAGGATCGGCCTGGGGGGTATCAACAAACGCATTATCACACCCGAAGCACAGGACCGCGCACTCGCCGTCCTCGCCTATTTCCGCGAAAAGCTCGATTCTTTTGAAGTAATGCCCGAAAAAACGTTCGCATTCGGCACCAGCGCAGTGCGCAATGCGGAAAACCGCCAAGAATTTTGTTCCGAAATTTTAGAAAAAACCAATATCGAAGTCACAGTCATCGACGGTAACCGTGAAGCCGAGTACATATATAAAGGCGTCCGCCATGGTGCTGCCATTGGTGACGGCCCTTCCCTGATCATGGACATTGGCGGCGGAAGCGTGGAATTCATCATCGGCAACCGCTCGCAGATCTTTTGGAAACAAAGCTTCGAGATCGGCGGACAGCGGTTGATGGAGAAATTCATGCGGAATGATCCATTGTCACAAGCCGACCGCCGCAGCCTCTACAATCATTTCGACGAAAACCTGATCCCGCTCGCGAATGCGGTGCATCAATATGCTCCCGAAAAGCTGGTAGGCTCATCCGGCACGTTCGATACCCTCGTCGACATCGACTTCCAATTCCGCACCAGCGACTGGCCACCCGCATCGGAAACAGATTTCAATATACCCCTGGAAGAATTTTACCGGGCTTACGCCCTCATCCTCTCCGGCAACCACGACGAACGCATGGCGATCCCCGGTATGATCGAATTGCGCGTCGACATGATCGTCGTCGCCGTATGCCTGATCGATTATGTGCTCAAAACGCACGGTATCCGGCAAATCCAGGTTTCA
>CAMLNK010000404.1 GCA_946481035.1 uncultured Dyadobacter sp.
TTTCGGTTGTCTGATCTATGCTCTTTTCTTTTGGCGTATTAGCCTGGTGCATTTTTATTGCGCCAGGTAACCACCGTCAACCGGGTAATAGGCGCCTGTGACAAATGAAGCCTTCGGACTACTGAGCCAAAGCACCAGTTCGGCCACTTCCTCCGGCTCGCCCATTCGCCCGATCGGATGCCGGCCTACCAGCCATTGCATGGTCTGTTCGTCGAGGTCTTTCAGCAGCGGCGTTTTGATAAATGCAGGGCCGACTGCATTAGCCCGTATTCCTTTCTCGCCATATTCGAGCGCGATATTTTTGGTAAGCCCCAGCAGGCCGTGCTTCGCTGCCACATAAGCAGGGCTATTGGCAAAGCCGACGCTGCCCAAAATGGAGGACATGTTCACGATAACTCCTCCTCCCGAATTCAGCATGGCCGGAATCTGGTAGCGCACACCGTAGAATACGCCCGAAAGATTTACAGCGATCACTTTGTCCCAGGCCTCAAGCGGGTACATGCCCGTTGGCGCCATTGCGCCGCCTATCCCTGCGTTATTACATGCAATGTGCAGAGCTCCGTATTTGTCAATGGTCGCCCAAACGAGCGCTTCATTGTCCTGGGGGGAGGAAACGTCACATTTGACAAAAAAGCTGTCGCCTCCTTCGCCCGAAATCAGGCGGACGGTGTCCCGGCCTGAATCTTCGTCCATGTCCGAAACAACGACTTTTGCCCCCTCCCGCGCGTAACAGAGCGCGACACTGCGCCCGATACCCGAGCCTGCCCCGGTAACGATAGCAACCTTATCCTGTAAGATTTTCAATCGTGTGCGGGCCTGACGCCACAATGCCAATAAAGTCTGAGTTGTTGTAAAGAAAGCCATCGGCTATTTTGAATAAGTGTTTGAGGTAAACTTGAAGATCAATCCCGAAACATTACAGGAGCCTCTTTGACAAATAGTAGCGCCAGCGTCGCCAATACGATCACCACATTAAGTATCGTCCCAAAGCGAGCCTGCTCCCAGGCCGATGCGATAAGTACCTGCGAGCTAAGGGCGGCCAGAAGCGCTACCCATACCCAGTGCTTTTCATGCAGGACCAATAGCAAAGCGCTGAGTCCGAACAGGGTCGAACAGGCGGCCCAATAAATTCCGGGGGCTCTGTCAATCGCCATCACCCGGCCGGCGACCGGGGTAAAGAAGCCCGCCAGATGAATAGCTCCATGAAGCATCAAAAGGGCGAAAAGCAGATAGCGCAGCATCTTTTCATCTGATTGTTACTACGCAAAGTTGCTCGTTACCACATTGCTAAATCATGACCGTAGTCATACGCAAACCAATTGGTTATCAACCTAATATTCTGGTTGCACAAGGAACGACGAAGCGTTCTAATGCGCTGCAAGCTGGGCGGTATAACTACTTAAAAGATCCAGATATTTCTTGCATAGGCCCAGCGCCTTTAGCCTGCTTTTTCCGCCGGGTGCTGTCATGGCGGTCACCGCGAAAACCTTGGCCCTGATATTGGCCCTGAGGCATTTGTAGTAAACAAAAATCAAATTGTCCGAAGCGGTCTGAAAACAAGGAAAATCCTCGCAATAAAGCGAGACAAACATTTCCGAAAGTGAATACTGCCCGAAGCGTTTTTGTAAAGGAATATGTTTCCTGAATGCAGATCGCCGTGAAGGTCCCTTTGAAAACCAAGTCGTACCCTTTCGTTTATCGTCCGTCTCGGATACCATCCCCTATAAGCCTATTTTCAATAAAAAATGCAACAATGTTGCATTTTTAACTATTTGGCCTTTATTTGCAACATTATTGCAGAAACACCATTATTCCATCCGCCATTTCTTTGGAAGCGTGAGTGATAACCAAATTCAGGTCAATGCATTTCTCTTTTATCAAAATTATTGCCCGCCAGGAATGGCATTCCGTTTTTCGGAGCAGGACACCCCTGGCGCTATTTGCGGTGTTACTGGTGGTTTCGTTGCTGGCGGTTTTCACTGGCTGGCAGTACGTCCACAATTTCAACGGGCAGCAGCACGCGGCGCACCAGGAAATACATGATCAATGGATGAACCAACCTAACCGGCACCCGCACCGGGTGGCGCACTACGGGTACATGGTTTTTCGCGAAAAATCGCCGCTTAGCTTTTTCGATTTCGGGCTCGACAGCTATGTCGGCAATTCCGTTTTCCTGGAAGCCCACCGGCAGAATACCGTCAATATGAGTGAGGCCGGATTCTCGAACGGAATGTTGCGCTTCGGCGAGCTGAGTATGGCGATGGTCATGCAGCTGCTCGTGCCGCTTTTTATCATTTTCATCGGTTTTCAGACCGTCGCTGGGCTCAAAGAAAATGGTATGCTCAAAATCCTGCTATGCCAGAGGGCATCTTACCTGGATGTTCTGCTTGGGAAAACCGCAGGCCTGACGGCCGTGAGCTGGGCTTTATTCCTGCCCATTCTAACATTGAGCCTTGTCCTGGGTACCATTGTCATCCCGGATGGTTTCAATCCCGGCTCAGCCCTGCGTATATTATTGATAGTTCTGTTGTACGCGTTCTATTTCCTGGTGATCACTATGCTCGTCGTGGGAGTTTCAGCGGTGAGTAAATCCGGTAGAAACGCTTTAATGCTACTCGTACTGATGTGGATGCTGTTTTGTATTGTACTGCCCAAAAGCGCCCAGACGCTCGGCAGTACGTTATACCAGGGCCCCGATAAAATTGCATTTGAACAGGCCATCCTGGCCGACGTGAGCAAGGAAGGCGACAGCCACAACCCCGATGATCCGCATTTTGCAGGTTTGAAAGCAGCCACCCTCAAAAAATACAGTGTGGACTCGATTTCCCAACTGCCGGTCAACTACGGCGCACTGGTGATGCAGGAGGGCGAAAATATTACTTCCCGTATTTTCAACCAGCATTTCGACCAGCTGATCGACACCTACCAATCACAGAATGCCGTATCCTCCTTCCTCAGTTTCGCCGATCCCTACCTTTCCATACGCAACCTCTCGATGAACCTGTCCGGCACCGATTTCGACACATTTACAGCATTTCAGAAGCAAACCGAAAAGTACCGGTTTGAAAAAACAAAAACACTCAACGAAATCCATTTGACCCAGATCAAATTCAAAGACGATAACCAACAAAAGGTGAGTGCTAAAACCTGGCAACAGCAGCCCGATTTCGCTTTCCGACCGGTGCCCGTAGCCGATCATCTGGCGGCGGGCGCATTTAGCCTGGCTGCGTTGCTTGTATGGGTTGCCGGCGGGTTCGCTGCATTGGCCTATGTTTCTTCCAAACGTGAATTCCAACTATGAAACTACCGCAAAAAGTATTAATCCTCGAAGCCAAAAACTTCCTGATGGGCAGGACCGTGCTCATGTGTGCCATTGTTTTGCTGCTCTTCGGGTGTTATGGATTTTACCACGGAAGCCAGGTGATCAGCCGCCAGCAGCAAACAATTGCATCGGTACCGATGGTCCAGCGGCAGCATCTCAAGGAAATTGTCGAACATGGCACGGGCAAACCAGTCGGCACGACGGCTTATTACCCGTTTTTTTATACCACCAATCCAGCGTCGCCATGGGCCGGCTTTTCCATCGGCCAGCGGGATGTGAACCCGTTTAGTCTCAAAGTAAAAATGCTCGCCATTGAAGGGCAGTTGTATGATTCCGAGCTGACTAATCCTCTGACATTGCTGGTCGGGAACCTGGATGCTTCATTCGTATTTATTTTCCTGTTTCCGCTACTGATCATCGCATTTACCTATAATACGCTGTCGGAAGAGCAGGAAAATGGCGTCTGGAAAATCGTGCGTACCACTACACGGAGCATCCGTGCGGCGATTGCCGGCAAACTGCTGGTCCGGCTCGCGGGCATTTTTGCTACGACGATCCTGCTGTTTGTCGTCGCTGTTGTCTGGTTGAGGTTACCCCTCTCCCAACCTACTTTCCAGCTTTTGGTGATTGTGCTGCTGTATGTGCTTTTCTGGTTTACGCTTTCGATGCTGGTGGTTGCGCTGGGCAAAGGTTCCGCTTTTAATGCTACCGCGCTGGTTTGCATCTGGATTTGTCTCTGTATGCTCTTTCCGGGAGTAGCCAACATTGCGGTCAACCGCCTGATCCCGGTGCCGGAAGCGGCCGAAACGGCGATCCGCCAGCGCGAGGGCTACCATGCCAAGTGGGATGAGCCTAAAAAGCCGACCATGGAAAAGTTTTACGCTGTATATCCGCAGTATCGCAAATATCCCATTCCTGACGACCGCTATTCGCCGGGCTGGTATTACGCGATGCAGTTTTCGGGTGATTTGGAATCGGCCTATTCTTCGGAAAAACTGTTTAAAAAACTGCATCAACGTCAGGCGGTTTCCGAGCGCATCGCGGGCTTCAATCCGGTAATCGCCGCGCAGCAATCGCTTAACAAGGTAGCCAATACCGACCTTACGAACCATGTCCGTTACCTGCAATCGGTCAAAGCGCACCATCGGCGGATCCGCGAATACTTTTATCCCTTCATTTTTGAAAACACTCCTACCGAAAGCATCGACTGGGCCGGTTACCCTGCATACCAGCCTAATGCCTATGCCAACGAGGCCATTACCGGCGGGGCGATCGCGATACTGGCCTGGACAGTGCTTTTATTGACGGTTTCCCTGTTGCTTTTCAAGAAAAATTTTATTCAAATCAAAGAAATACAAAATGCTTGAAGCCAAAAACCTAACCAAAAAGTATGGCGACCATACAGCGCTCAACAATCTGAACCTGAACATCGGCGAGGGGGAGATTTTTGCATTGCTGGGTCAGAATGGCGCGGGCAAAACCACGACCATCAACCTTTTCCTGGGCTTTATCGAGCCCACTGCCGGCCAGGCCCGTATCAACGGCATTTCGGTAGCCGATCATCCGCAGGAAATCAAGCAGTACCTGGCCTACATTCCGGAAACTGTCATGCTGTATCCTAACCTGACCGGCATTGAAAACCTGGAATATTTTTCGGCCCTTGCCGGTTTTGACTACACCACAAATGAACTGCGCCACCTGCTGTTGACTGCCGGATTGCAGTCGCAGGCTTTTGATCAGCGGC
>CAMLNK010000405.1 GCA_946481035.1 uncultured Dyadobacter sp.
ATGCCGAACAGCGTCGATCCCGAACCGCTCATGGCTGCATATTCCGCACCAAGGCCGTATAGTTTTTCTTTTATTTCATTCAAAAGAGGGTATTTTTCAAAGAGCGTTGCTTCAAAATCATTCGTTACACGGCCCCTCCATGCTGTAACAGGCTCCCGAAGTATATTACGTAAATTTTCAGTGCTTCGTTTCGCGACAACGCCAGAATATGCTTCAACGGTCGAGATATGAATTCCAGGGTTCACCAGCGCGATCCATTTCCCTGAAATGTTGATATCGATCGCATCGAACTGATCCCCTTTTTCGAAGCAATACATCGGCTTGTTGCGGATAAAAAAGGCGCAGTCGCTGCCAATACCCCGGGCATATTTTTCCTGCTCTTCCAAGGAAATATCCAGGTCGAACAGCTGATTCAGCGCTTTTATGGTAAAAGCAGCATCCGCCGACCCTCCGCCAAGCCCCGCTCCGATAGGCACTGTTTTCAGTAAATGTATTTTGACGGGCGGCAGGTTGTAGTCTCGCCTGAGCATTTCGTATGCCTTTGCGCACAGGTTGTCCGCCGGGTTACCCGGGATCGCAATCCCATCGGAATGAAACGAAAAGGTCTCCGCCAAAGTAATTTCCAACGCATCCGACCAACCCACCGGATAGAAACAGGATTCGATGTTATGGAACCCGTCCGGGCGCTTTTCGACGATATTTAACCCTAAATTGATCTTGGCATTCGGAAATACGAGCATTGTACTTTTTTATTGGGGCAATAGCTTACTGTTCCCAGCGCCATTCCTGGCCGATAATCAGTTCTTCTTTCAATCCCTGCGAGATGAGATAATCACGGGTTTTTTGGTCCGACAATTTCTTCACGGCAATATTCTCGGTATTGGACAGCGCATACAGATACATGGAGGCGATGCGAACGGTATTTTCCAATTGGTCCTTGTTCACAAGGCTGAAATCGTCGCAATCCGCATGGTAGCATTGCAATGCAGTGGGATCGAGGTGCCCGGATAACCCTGCGATGGGAACACCTTCGAGCATAAACGGCTGATGATCGCTGTGCAAGCCAGCTCTGTTGGACGTTTCGTTCTTATAACCGCTATCCACGGAACGGATAGCCTGGCCGACCGTTGCAAAGAATTCAGTCATTTCATCCCGCCCGAATGTATTGGCGCCGTTCGGGTCGTTGGTCATATCGAGATTCATCATGTAAGACACTTTCTCGATCGTCCCGGATTTTTTAAGCTCATTCACAAAATGCTTTGATCCCAGCAGCCCCTGCTCTTCTCCCATGAACAGCACAAATTGAATAGTGCGCTCAGGTTTCACCTTCAATGCCTTAAATGCCCTCGCCACATCCATTACTGCAAATGAGCCGATTCCGTTGTCGATCGCGCCCGTAGCGAGATCCCACGAGTCGAGGTGCCCTCCGATAATCACTTTCTCATCGGTTTTTCCTTTCAGCGTCGCGATCACATTGCGGGCTTTGATAGGTTTCGAAATGTTGTGCATATCGATATGCGCTTCCAGCGGGCCTTCGTCTTTGATCCACTTCCTGATCTCGTGGCCGCTTTCATTGGATATGCAAACAGCCGGAATAGAAATAATAGCGCCCGTAACCGATGCGGTACCGGTAAGCAAAATCTTACCTGGGGCACCATTGACCATGATCATCCCCCTTGCACCATACTTGATAGCCAATGCAGTCTTTTCCGATCGGTGCAGGTTCTTTTTTCCGGTTACACCAACCAGGTTGATGTTCGCCATGGCAATCTTACCCTTTACTTTATCTTTCAGAGCTAAAAAGTCTTCTTCCAATCCGTTGCCGACATCTACAATTTCACCCTGCAAATTGGATTCCACCGGTGAGTGCGCCAGGGACACCACCGGAACATCACGAAAGTTATCGCTGCTTCCCGGTGCGATGGATAATGTCACCGTGTCCCGCATCCAGGCTTCCACCTCAAAAGGTTGGTATACCACATCGGCGAAGCCGTAACTTTTCAGAAGCTTGAATGCATATTCCTCCGCCCTTTCTCCATTTACACTTCCGGTAAGCCGGTGCCCGATCGTCTTGGTTGCATCCCCTAATGTTGCGTAGGCCTTACTATTCTCCCTGATTTCCCGGTCGAGGCGGGAGAACTGCTTCTCCCATTTTTTATCGGCAGGGCGAAACTCCGAAAACAACAAAAACAACCCACCAATGAGAACGACTTGTACAACTTTCTTCATAATTCCCGATAAAGGATGTCAGCAACTTGAAATTTTCCTCAAATATCGCATAGATATTTGACCTCTTGCAAGATAAACACAAAGGAGACCCTAAAATCAACCCTTTAGTTTCATCGTGTCATTAATATACCCAATTTCTGACTGATCTGATATCACTTTTCCGCATGTATCCCATACATTTACATTTAAGTGTAAAATTTACACTTATTATGTTTCTTTTCTTAAAGTTATTTGAACATTTTTGTACTTTTTAGCGCTTATATTTAAAGATTGAAGCATTTTAAATCAAAATAATCATATTTCGCAATGTATTTCCTTGGATTCGATTTAGGCAGTTCGTCCGTCAAAGCTTGTTTGATTCACGCAGATACCGGGGCAGTTGCCGCCTCCGCATTCTATCCTGAAAGGGAAATGACTATTGCAGCCCCCAAGCCGGGCTTCGCCGAACAGCAGCCTCAGATGTGGTGGGAAAATGCATGCCTCGCTTCTCAGGCGGTGATCAAAAAAGCAAACGTATCCCCAGACGAGGTGGGTGCAATCGGTATTTCCTATCAGATGCACGGGCTCGTGGTGGTGGATGAAAATCTGAATGTCCTCCGCCCGTCTATCATCTGGTGCGACAGCCGTGCCGTTGAAGTAGGTAACCAGGCCATGGAAGCATTGGGCGAAGAGTATGTACTACCGCATTTGCTCAACTCACCGGGCAATTTCACTGCCTCCAAACTGGGCTGGGTGAAACAGAATGAACCGGATGTTTATGCTAAGGTTCATAAATTTATGCTGCCTGGCGACTACCTTGCTGCCCGCATGACCGGAGATGTTGTAACGACACCATCCGGACTTTCCGAAGGCATATTCTGGGATTTCGTTAACCAGCGCCCGGCAGATTTCCTCTTCGATCATTTCGGGTTCAGCCAAAATATCCTTCCCGATGTGCTTCCAACCTTTGCCGAGCAAGGAAAAGTAACCGCCGCCGCGGCTGCCGAGCTCGGGTTGCGGGCGGGCATTCCTGTCACCTACCGCGCAGGAGACCAGCCGAACAACGCCTTCTCACTCAATGTCCTCGAACCCGGCGAAGTGGCCGCTACTGCCGGAACTTCCGGGGTAGTTTACGGCGTGAGCGATCAAATCAAATTTGATCCGAAATCACGTGTTAATACATTCCTGCACGTAAACCCAATCACTTCGGCGTCACGTTATGGTGTTTTGCTTTGCGTAAACGGCACCGGAAGCCTGAACGGCTGGTTACGTAATGCCTTGTTCCAGGGCAATATTTCCTATCCTGAAATGAACAACCTGGCCGCACAGGCGCCTGTGGGCTCCGATGGCCTTTTCTGCCTGCCCTTCGGCAACGGTGCTGAGCGTATGCTTGAAAACCAGGATCCGGGAAGCACCTTCAAAGGACTGCAATTCAGCCGTCACGGACTCAGTCACTTCACGCGCGCGTCGCAGGAAGGCATTGTTTTCGCACTTTATTACGGCATGGAAATCATGGAAACCGTGGGTGTATCCCTTAAAAATATCCGTGCCGGGGAGGCAAATATGTTCCTCAGCCCCGTTTTCAGGGAAACTTTTGCCAACGTCTCCGGTGCTACCGTCGAACTTTACAATACCGATGGTGCGCAGGGAGCAGCCCGTGCGGCCGGTTTCGGACTCGGTTACTACAAAAACCGTGAAGAGGCGTTCGTAGGCCTTACTGCATTACGCACGATCGAACCAGACGCAAATCTCGCACAGGCGACACGCGACGCTTACGGCAATTGGAAAGCCGCACTCGAAAAGAGCCTTTAATCATATGCAGGCCTCATGCCGGACCAGGCGTGAGGCCTGCTGCTATTAATGCGTTTCCTACGTCGTAGCAACTTCACACCGCCGCCTCCTGCTTCTTCTGGATCTCCTCCACCTTATGCGCGGTTACTTCGGTACGCCGCACTGTGCGATTTTCCTTATCCACATATTGCCGATAGGTAAGCCGCCCCTCGATCGAAACCATTTTGCCCGTGGTCAGGAATTCCTCACACCGCTGCGCCAGTTCCCGCCACACGATCACTGTGTGCCAGACCGTATTCTTCACTTCCGCCTTGTCCTTGTTGACATAACCTTCGTCCGTCGCCAGTGAAAACGTGAGCATTTTACCGCCATCAAACTCTCTTACATTGATTTCGCGGCCTACATTTCCGATTAATTTTACCGAGTTCATTTTACTAATGTTTAGATGATGAATACTGATGCCGGAATGACTAATGAGAACCGGCAATGCAAAGGTGTGGCGACTGGAACAACGGAGTCGGTTTTTAAACGCTTATAAACGGATAAAAGCGTTTGTAGTCGTTTGCAAACGGATAAATGGGGTCCATGAGCGTCCCAAGCGATTTTTACTATATTGCAACTCAGGAAAATATATACACACTGCCGGGCTTCAAACGATCCGGCGAAACGGAAAAGACATGAAAAATTGCCCTGAATGCGGTGAACCCATAATAGGCCGAATGGACAAAAAGTTTTGTTCCGACTTATGCCGGAACAGCTATAACAACCGTCTCAATTCGAATTCTTACAACATTGTAAGGAACATTAATAACCAGCTCCGGAAGAATCGCCGGATTCTGGAAGACCTTTGCCCGGACGATAAATCCAAAACGACAAAGAGCATTTTACTGACCAAAGGCTTTGATTTTAACCACATTACACACGTCAGGCCTACCCTTAAAGGAAGCATTTACCACTTTGTATACGACTACGGTTACCTTGAACTGGACAATGATTTTTATCTGATCGTAAAGGATAAACGATTGGAGAAATAGATATTTTTGCAGGAATTCAAACTACCACCGAT
>CAMLNK010000406.1 GCA_946481035.1 uncultured Dyadobacter sp.
CATCTGAAAAAAGGGCAAAACCAATAGGCACCGGAATAATAATAACACTGGTTATAAGCCTGTTTGTAATGTTACTCCTTGCGTATGTCATCCACTACGACGGGCCCGGCCACCAGACACCGCTCGCAAAAGGCCCGAAGCAACATCCTCTGTATGCGGACATTGCAGGGTATACATGGGGTTTATACTTGGTCGCTCCGCTGCTGGCCGTCGCAGTAATGCGCTACATTATTAGATCCCGGACAAAAAATATGGCGCTGGAAATGGAACGGCTCCAACTCGAAAAGGCAAACCTAAACCTCCAGACCCAAAGTTTACAACTTCAAAAGAATAATCTTAACCTCGAACTCAGTTTTCTGAAATCACAAATCAATCCGCATTTCCTGTTCAATACGCTCAACGCGATTTATACCAAAACAGTGGACGTCGACGACCAGGCTGCCGATCTTGTTCTTAAATTGTCCGATCTGATGCGGTACAGCCTGTACGAATCGAGCAAAGAAAGTGTGGTATTGTCCAGGGAAATCAATTACATCGAAAACTACCTCGACCTGGAACGCGCCCGGTTCTCCGATAAGGTGACGATCGATTATCGATTGACCGGCAACCCCGAGGAATACCTCATCGCTCCGCTCCTGCTGGTTTCATTTGTCGAAAATGCATTCAAGCATGGCACGGCCAAAAGCAAATATGCCTCGTACGTAAACCTTTCGATCGTCCTGGATCAAAACACATTGTATTTCAAAATAAAAAACAATATTCCCCAGCATGCGCGGCAAAGCCCCCGGAGGAACAGAGAGGAGAAAATAGGCGGATTTGGGTTAAGCAATACCACGAAACGACTCCAACTGCTCTACCCTGATAAACACAAGTTATCGGTGCAGCAGACCGAATCCGAGTTCAGCGTCGATCTCGAACTTGACCTCGACCCGGCCAATGTCGTTCAATATTTCAAACCCTGACGACGCTTCGTTTCGCACCTCGTATATGCGCGAGCGTGAGGCATGAGCGGCTAAAAAATCAGCTGCAAATGATTTTACTTTTATTTTCAGAATTTCCTGTTGATATTGAAACACCTGTCGAATTACGGCACATAATTATCCCTCAGCTATCCCACGATTTTGAAAGGAGCATTAATAAATGTTCTTATTAACTCATTCATTATCCGGATTTACCAACACAAATTAGGTTTTTTGAATTTGAAAAAGTCCGGATGAAAAACATCTTAATTGTCGAAGATTATCAGATTATCAGGCTTGCCACAAAAATACTTGTTCAGGATTTGTACAAGGCTGCTGTGGTGCGTGAAGCTGCGTCTTTTAGTGCCGCTTTATCCGAACTTGCCGTACATTCGCAGGATCTCATTATCCTGGATGTTCAAATTCCCGAGGGCCAGGGATTTGAAATGATCGGCACTATGCGTGCCGTTCAGAAAAATGTTTGTATCCTAATCTTTTCCGCGATCGAAGAAAGGATTTACGGCATCCATTACCTGCGCTCGGGCGCGAACGGTTTCGTATCCAAAAATTCGGACACCGAGGAATTACGAAATGCTATTACTTCGGTGGCAGATACGGGCAGGTACGTGAGTCCGAGAATTAAATTTGAGTTATTAAACCAGCTCGACAAACATAACTACAAAGCCGACAATCCGCTGCTCGACCTTTCAGCACGCGAGATCACGATCATGGACATGCTCATCGACGGTTTCTGGATCAAAGAAATCGCTTCGAGGCTGGACCTTACCGAAAGCTCGGTGAGTACCTACAAAGCACGGCTATTTGAAAAGCTTCACGTGACCACGCTCATTGAATTGTTCCAGAAAGTGAGGCACTATAAGGATATGGATTGAAGTCTTTTCAGATCCAACGGGCAAGCAACGTTTTGAATGCATCCTTATAAAGCTCGCCTACCGGAATTTCGACAGCACCGAGCTGCACGGAGTTCTTGCTAACCGAATCGACTTTGCCCACTGCCACGATAAAAGAACGGTGAACGCGCAAAAAACGGGTTTGCGGCAGCTTTTCTTCAATGGATTTCAAGCTGCTCAGCGTCACTACCGGGTTCAGCGGGGGCATTAAATGGATCTTGACATAATCTTTCACAGACTCAACGTGCGTGATCGCGTCAAAATCAACCCTGATATGTTTGTAATCCGCTTTGACAAACATATAGTTTTCCGACACCTCTCCCACCCCGTTGTCTTGCAAAACTTCAAAATACTTTTTCGCTTTCGAAGCCGCCCGCAGGAATTCGTCATAGCCGAAAGGTTTCAGAAGATAATCCAATGCATCCACCTTGTACCCTTCCACGGCAAACTGGTTGTAGGCCGTCGTGAAAACGATGCGCGTTTGCACCGAGGCTCCCGACTGGCTGATTACCCGCGCCAGTTCCATGCCATTGAGATCGGGCATTTGAATGTCCAGGAAAATCAGGTGAATCGTCTGCTCGTGCAGCGCCTGCAATACCTGAACGGCATTCCCAAACCGGCCCTTCAATTCCAGAAACGGCGTTTGTTCCACGAATGCGCTGATAAGGTTCAGCGCCAGGGGCTCGTCATCGACGGTAATGCAGTTCAGTTTCATACGGTTTCGACGATTTTCTCGTGGTCGAGCTGCAATGTCAGCAAAACTTCATAAGTTCTTTCGTCCGGGTCCTCGCGGGTTGCGAGCGTGTGCCTGCCCGCGTATAGGAGATCCAGCCGCTTGCGCGTATTCGCGAGGCCAATCCCGCCCTGGTCGAGCTGGTAGCCATCTTTTTCGTGTGCTATATGGTTAAAAACGCGAAGTGACAGCGAACTGTCGCCCACTTTCAGGTCTACCACGATCCGTGAATGCTGCATGGCGCTCGACCCGTGTTTGAATGCATTTTCGACAAACGGCAGCAGCAGCATCGGCGCGATCCGGTAATCCCCGCCCGCGGCCGGCTCGTTGAATTCCAGCGTGGTACATTCGTGCAGGCGGAGGGCCATCAGCGCAATATAGTCTTTGAGGAACGAAAGTTCCTGTCGCAGCGGTACCGAATCGCTCAGCGTGTCGTACAGGACGTAGCGCATCATGCGCGAGAGTTTCAGGATTGCCTCGCGTGACACCGGAATGTCGGAGTACGTGAGCGAGTAAATGTTATTGAGTGTATTGAAAAAGAAATGCGGGTTGATCTGCGCCTTTAAGAAGGAGAGCTCGGAGGCAATATGCTGCTTTTCGATCCGCTCGCGCGTTTGGGCATCGGCCTGCCAGCGCCGTGCCATGGCCAGGCTTGTACTTATTACCATCACGAGGATCATGATCATAAACAGGTGAAAATCGAGCCGGAATGGGTTCTTGGGCGCTTTGTTCATGATCTTCGACATATCATCCAGCACATCGAGCTTCAACTCGATCACCCGTGCGATCACCATGAAGCAGGTTACCACAACCACCAGCCACACCCCGAAAAACGCTTTGCCGTTACGGTCGAAAAGGAGCTTTGGGGCAACGTATAATGCATTGGTATAAAATGCCGCGACCATAATGAGCAGATTCAACGCCTGCTTGATCCAGAAATTGGCAGGAACGGTTACGTTCCACGTCAGCGGAGGGTAAAAAAGAAGGATAAATCCCAGCAGTGACCAGATGGTCACGTGTGTGAGAACTGTGAAACTGTGTCTGGATCCCATGGGAGTTGCTCGGCGTGTTACTTCACAAGTTCAGATCAATTGGTAAAAACCACAAACAAAATCGATGGAAAGCGGATTTCACTAGGCCAATCCGGCAGTTTTGTCCGCGAACCCTTATTAGCCTGATGCGCACCCGCCCTGTGATCGAAAAATGTTTTAAGAGATAAATTAACGGCTTCCGCGGACGACTTCTGCCTTTCTGTCCGGACCCGCTTTCCGGCACGCCTATTCTTTTTAATTTAACCTTCCGGGAAATGCGCATATGTCCTCCCGGGCCTGATAGTATGAGAAAGATCAACTTCGAAAACCATTTTACCGTCGACCGGGATTCGTCCGAACCGGTTTACCAGCAACTCGTGGAAGCAGTGCTTTACGCGACCAAGACGGGCCTCATGGACCGAGGCGACCGTCTGCCCTCCATTAACGAACTCAGCCGCCTCTATGCAGTATCCCGAAGCACCATCGAAAAAAGTTACAACAACCTGCGCGACATGGGTATTCTGGCCTCGCAGCATGGGAAAAGTTATTATATCAACCGCCTCGACCCGGCACCAGAGCTGAAAGTACTGGTACTTTTCAATCAGCTCAACGAATACAGCAAAACAGTTTACGACGCATTAACAGAGCGCATCGCGCAAAAAGCGGAGATCGATTTCCATATATATCACAACAGCGCCGCCCATTTCAGGACGCTCGTCAGGCGAAAGCAGTCATCCTATTCCCACATTGTCGTGATCCCCCACTTCCTCGACGACCCCGAAAGCGGTTACCAGACCATCGAACGCCTGCCGAAAGACAAGCTGATCATTCTCGACAAGGAAGTACCCGGCCTTACCGATTGCTTCGGATCTGTTTTCGAACATTTCAGCAGGAATATCGATCAGGCTGTTCAGGAACTGGCCCCGGGGCTGCGTAAGTACCAATGTGTTAACCTCATTTTTCCCACACATACATATTACCCCGGCACGCTCCCGGATGCGTTCGCACGCGCCTGTGCGAAGCGTAACCTCGTCTGCCGCGTCTCCACCGACCTCACCAAAGCCATGGTCCGCGAAGGGGAAGCATTCTTCGTCCTTTCCGACGAGCACCTGATGTTCCTCGTCCGCGAGATCATCAACAGCACCGATCTGGTATCGGGGCGGCATGTAGGCATCGTTTCCTACCAGGATAATGATGCTAAAAAAGCCATGCTGAACGGCATTACCACCATCTCCTCGGACTTAAAGGCCATGGGTAAATCGGCGGCGGATATGATCCTGACAGGCGTGAGCCGGCATATCACAAACCCGTTTTCGGTAATTCAGCGCCGTTCGTTGTAGGAGACTTACCGGCGAATAATAAATCAGGTTTCATCAGGTGTCTTTGTGTATGCGATTGGTTACATTTATGCGACAATCCAACTTCACATC
>CAMLNK010000407.1 GCA_946481035.1 uncultured Dyadobacter sp.
TGACGAGCTTTTCAAAACATTTTTCCCGGTCGTCGACAGTACATTGAACCTGAACAAAGCGACTGAATATTATGCCGACATCGTCAAAACCTACAACCAGATCCCACTGGTTAAGAAGGTGAACCCGAATTTGAAGGAATACGCTACGCAAAAAACAATCGACGGGTTGTATGTGCTGATTGCGCAGGAGGAAAAGAAAATTCGCGAGAATCCGGGTGCGCGGGTGACTGATTTGCTGAAAAAAGTGTTCAGTCAGGCAGGCAAGTGAGTTTTGCTTACTTTTGTAAAAATTAACACCTCAATATGAAAAAGTCAGAAATACATTTCACCGTTGAACTGGACGAAAAAAATATACCGGAAAAGATCTTTTGGGACGCTACCGACAATCCGAACGAGGGTATCAACGACACCCGCGCGATCGCGATCGGTGTCTGGGACCACTACCACCGCGGAACGCTGAAAATCGACCTTTGGACAAAGGATATGGAGGTTTTTGAAATGAAGCGCTTCTATATCGAGCTCATGAGCGGCATTGCGGACACGCTGCTCACCGCTACCAACGACCGCGGCATGGCCGATATGATCGAAGGCGTTTGCGACACATTGAGCAAGCGTTTGGATGAAGAAATGAAAGCAGCGAAATAGCTAATTGCATCCACAATTCTTGCGGTGCACTGCACGTACAAATGTTACGGCGCTCTGCGCCTTGGATCATCGCCAAGGCGCAGAGCGCCGTAACATTTGTAGACGTGTCGTAAGAAAGGTTTATCAATCGATGTTTTTCAATTCTTCCTGCGTTTTCTTCGGTAAACTGGCCGCTACCAGATCATAGGAATCTTTCACCCAGCTGAAAAGTTCATCGCTCGGAATGCTGCCTGTTACATACACGGTATTCCAATGCTTCTTGTTCATATGATATCCCGGCTTTACGTCGGGATATTTTTCTCTTAATTCTTCGGCTTTTTCCGGGTCGCATTTCGCATTAAACTGATGCTGCGGCGTATCCAGCGGCGTGAGCAGGAAAACCTTTCCCATCACTTTAAAAACCAGCGTATCCGGACCGAAAGGTAATTCTTCCGTTACACCGGGTAATTTCAGGCAGTAGTCACGCAGCGTTTCAAGGTTCATCGTGTTAAGGCTCTGACAATCATAATAATGACACAAATCAAGAACATGACGATCGAGATACGGTTGATCCCGTGCATCATGCGCAAGTTGAACGAATCGGGGTTATTCGGGTCGCGTTTTTTGAAGACGCGGATGAAGTAGGAAAACACTTCGCCCAGTTGAAAGTATTTTTTCATTGTATTTTTAAACCAAAATTTCACGTTCCTCCGGCTCAATCCACCGGCCATCTTCCCGGATCAGCTCGATCAGTTCTTCCACCGCTTTGGATGAATGTACCGATCGTTTGATCACTTCCTGCCCACGGTACAACGCAATTTTATCCTTGCCCATACCCACGTAACCATAATCGGCATCGGCCATTTCGCCCGGACCGTTCACAATACAGCCCATAATACCGATTTTCACACCTTTCAAATGCTCCGTATGCTTACGGATCATCGCCGTAGTTTCCTGCAAATCGAACAGCGTACGGCCGCAGGAAGGGCAGGAGATGTATTCGGTTTTCGACATCCGGGTGCGCGCCGCCTGCAAAATGCCGAATGCAATGCTGTTGTAGGAAGCGGCTGCTTTCAGCTTGTCCGCATGCGCTGTGCCTTCCGCAAACTCAGGCGAAAGCAACGTTCCGTCACCGAAGCCGTCCACCAGCAAACCACCGATGTCTGTTGCGGAATATAACGTCAGTTTATCGCCGAGATCTGTTTCATAGCTCCGGCTAATGATTACCGGGATTTTGGAATGCAGTTCCGTCAGCTTGTAAAAGAACCGCCGCATTTCCGGCATCGCGTGCGCATTATGCGTATGCAGGACGAGCGCGAGGTTGTTTTTGCCTGCAATATTGTTCAGAAATGCGTCGTCGAATGTATGGATATCGCCTTTGATAAAATTCAGCTCGGAAGAAATATCCGTTGCCGCACTGAACGACGATACATCAAAAAGCGGGAATTTAGTATGCTTTTCAGAGTGCGCCTGCCATTGCGGATAATCAAGTATCTCGCGCAGACCGTTCGGCAGCATGAAAGGCACCGGTTTTTGTCCTGTGTAAATGAAATCCGCTCCCTGGTCGTTCATGGCCCATTTGTCGGGGACCGGCAGGAAGAAGTGGCCAATGCTTTTGAGGTCATCCAATTGCCGGACCTCGATATTGGAATAGTCGGCGATCACCCGCGGCACGTTCAAATGGCCGATATTGTAAACTTCCCGGGTATCGCGGCGGGTATATTGGAATGGATTGATCGGGCAATGATCGATCGGTTCGATGGGCGCGTGCGAGGCGCGTGACGTGTACCGTTCGATCAGCGCGCGGGCCACGGGCGCTTCTTTTTCCGGCGCTTCGGTCAGCGAAACGCGCACTGTATCGCCCAGGCCGTCTTCCAGCAAAGTACCGATCCCTACCGCCGATTTAATGCGGCCGTCCTCGGCTTCGCCAGCCTCGGTAACCCCCAAATGCAGCGGGTAAGGCTTCAAACCTTCCTCATCGAGCCGTTGCACCAGCAAGCGGTAGGCTTCCACCATCACCTGCGTGTTGCTCGACTTCATCGACAATGCGATGTTGTAATAATTGAATTCTTCGCAAATCCGTAAAAATTCAAGCGCCGACTCCACCATTCCCAGCGGCGTGTCTCCGTAACGGCTCAGAATACGGTCCGAAAGCGAGCCGTGGTTGGTACCAATGCGCATCGCAGTGCCATATTCCTTGCAGATTCTAACCAGAGGAATGAACTTCTCCCGGATCCTTTCCAACTCGGCGGCATAGGAAGCGTCGGTGTAATCAATCACTTCGAAACGTTTGCGATCGGCATAGTTACCGGGGTTAACGCGCACCTTTTCGACGATGCGTGCGGCCAGCTCGGCTGCGTTGGGTGTAAAATGTATATCGGCGATCAGCGGCACCTGAATGCCCAGCTTACGCAATCCGTTGCGGATATTTTCCAGATTTTGGGCCTCCTTCACGCTTGGCGCGGTGATGCGCACATACTCGCAACCCGATTCTACCATCCGGATCACCTCGTCGATCGAGCCTTGGGTATCCATCGTATCCACCGTCGTCATCGACTGCACGCGGATCGGGTAATCGGAGCCCATCGGGATATCGCCGATGTTGATGCTGATCGTCTGCCGCCGTTGATAGGCCGTCAGCGAGGGGCAGTAAATATTGGTTTTTTGTTCAGAAGGTGTGATCACGGTCATTGAATGGTAATATCGACAAAGGTCTTAAATCTAAAACACAATTGGAATCCCAATGGTGCATTTTTCAATTTTCATCTGATGCTTTGTAACCGTTGCTTTTCAGAGTCGTAAATCTTCTACACAATAGCCGCTTGTACATTAGTTGCTGCCAGACACACATCTCAAATCAAATAGTTATGTTTTGTATTTGAAAAGTTAAATATTTGTCACGCCAGGCACCGCCAGTTTACGGCAAATCAATAGCTCAACTTTCCGGTTTTTCCGCCCAAATGAGGGCAAATCTGCATGTTTCATTCATCATGTAAACCAGAGCTATATGGAAAAAATCAGTTTATGCCTAATCATCACTTTGCTTTCATTCAGTCTCGCCGCGCAAACACCTTTGCGGTGGAATTACCCCTGCAAGCCGGGGACTGAATGCTGGAATGCGCTCACATCTGTCGAGGAACGGCAGAACGCCTGCCAGATTACTGGAATTGACCTGAAAACGCTGAGTACGGAGGAGTTGCTGTTGATTACGATGGAGCATCCGTTTTTTCGGAGTTATGTTTTGAGTGATAATCCGCTAAGAGCGATACGAAGTTCTGTTGACCCATTCAATGGCTATATAGAACTTCTCGATCGAAAGGATGCAATGGTGGCAATCAGAAATGTCTACCTGAGAGAAGATTTTAACAACTTAGCGGATATGAATGATACGGTTGAAATAGGAAACTATACGCTGCAATGGGTTGGTGTTGAATTGCTTATGGTCAATGATACATTGCTCAGCCAACTGTCTGCCTCGGAGAAACTCGAATTTTTGAAGGAATTGATTGCCAAGAACCGCGCCCGCGAAAAATTCAGAACTGTTTTCGGGGGCATTTCAAATGCGACCATTGCGCTGATTGGTTACAAGATCATCAAATCGCTGGGATATAATGTATTGGCGGAACTACCGCACCCTGACGAATTAGCTCTTTTCGAAAGCAGTCTGTTGGTTCGTGACCCGAATACCGTTACGCAGCTACAATCTTATATCGACAACTTTTTACGAAACAATTAAATCAGATGTTATGAAAAATATAGTTACGTCCGTCAAGGTTCCGCGATTACAAATTGGGCTCTGCGTGAGCATCTTTTGCCTCGCAATTTCTTGCACGGAGGTGGTCAACTTCGAATATGACCGTGAAAAATCTTGCTTCACGGAAGAGTCTGTGAAAACCATCTCGTGGCTGAGGCCCATACTAGACAATTTTGAAAAACCTAAGGGAGGTGGTTATCGATTGGTTTTGAGAATGTATCGGGGAGAATACTTCATTGTGATCGGGAATCCGTTAGTGTCGTCCCCTATGAGCTATATATTCAACTGTGAGGGTAAAACTATTTCGGATTTGGGAATCAGATACGATGAATTTTACGATAATGCCGAGTTTCTTGCCGTTCTAGCTTATGTTAAACCTATATGAAGATGAAAAAAATCATACTGATGATAGCATATGCTTGCATTTTACGTCCGGTAGCTGATGCGCAAGTAAATACTCCCAATGGCGTCGCAGTACCGTCGGCAGCTCTGTTCACATACAAAGTTTCTGACGTGTCTGATGCCCAATTGGTTGCCACGCAGACTATGATTCAAAATGGTACATTTGGTCCAAGCTGCATTCTAGTGGGGCAGTTTTCAAGGCAATACAATTGTCATGGGTACGCTTGGCATGTTTCAACAGGAGGGAATCAGATTGGGATCAATCAGC
>CAMLNK010000408.1 GCA_946481035.1 uncultured Dyadobacter sp.
CCGGCAAAGTGCTGGCGATTGGCCACACGGCAATGCAAATGCACGAGAAGACGAATGAGAATATAAAAACGATCCGTCCGCTGAAAGACGGGGTGATTGCCGACTTTACGGCGGCAGAAATGATGATCCGCGGGATGATCAAAATGATCGATACCGGCAGCCGCTTCTTCACTCCTTCTCACCGCATGGTGGTTTGTATTCCTTCGGGAATTACCGAGGTTGAAAAACGGGCAGTAAAAGACTCCTGCGAGCACGCTGGTGCGAAGGAAGTCTACATGGTGCATGAGCCTATCGCCGCGGCGATCGGTATCGGTATCGACATTACGCAGCCTAACGGGGTGATGATCGTCGATATCGGCGGTGGTACTACCGAAATCGCGGTAATCGCATTGTCGGGTATCGTCTGCGAGCAGTCGGTACGCATTGCGGGCGACGTTTTCACACGTGATATCGTGGATTATATGCGCCGCGAGCACAACCTGCTGATCGGTGAACGCTCTGCGGAATTGATCAAAATGGCCATCGGTTCCGCTTCGCCTGAGCTGGAAGTACCTTTGGATGATTACCAGATCCGCGGCCGCGACCTTATGACAGGTATTCCAAAGGAAATCCGTGTCACTTACAGCGAAATCGCTTATTCTCTCGATAAATCGATCTCCAAAATTGAAGAGGGCGTGATGAAAGCCCTCGAAATTTCCCCGCCGGAGCTTTCTGCGGACATTTTCAAGAACGGTATTTACCTCACAGGCGGCGGCGCATTGATCCACGGCCTCGACAGACGTATCGCTCAGAAAACCAAGCTGCCCGTACACATCGCCGACGATCCGTTGAAGGCTGTTGTAAAAGGTACCGGGGAAGTCCTCAAAAACCTCGAACTATACAAGCCTGTACTGATTTCGTAGGATCGGAGCGCTCACAGTTCATCAGTCGGCACGCTGTGCAAGAAAAATTTCTATTTTTGCGCATTGTGCGCCAAGCAGCGCAACCCGATTGATGAACTGCGCGTGAACATTAAACCCCATGCTCCAACTCGTTGATTTCGTTGTCCGGAATCGTTTCTTTTTGGTTTTTGTGTTGCTGGAAGTGCTCAGTGTCTGGATGATCGTGCGCAACAACACCTACTGGGGAGCTACCTACTTCAATACTTCGAATTATTACGTGGCCAAAACGCTCGCGTTTTCGAACTCTGTACGCGATTATACCAAGCTCGACGAGATCAATGCCGACCTCGCGAGCGAGAATGCGCATTTGCACGCGCTCGTAGCCAAGCTGAGCCAAACGAATCCAAGCCAGTTACCGGCAGGTTACGTGCCTGATTCTGCGTTTGCAGCGCGGTTTAGCTACACAGTCGCGAAAGTGGTAGACAACGAAACCAACAAAGCCAACAACGTCATCACGATCGATAAGGGTACGGCGCATGGCATTAAGCCGGGGATGGGCGTCATTTCGGCGACAGGCGTGGTCGGTAAGGTCCGGTTCTGTTCGGAACATTACTCGGTCATCACCTCGATCCTGCATTCGAATTTCATGGTTTCGTCCAAACTCGTGCGCAGCAAGGAAATCGGGTATGCCAAATGGGACGGAAAAGATCCTAACCAGATCGACATGATCGACGTTTCGAAATATACCAAAGTCTACAAGGGCGATTCGGCGGTAACGTCCGACCAGAACTCGGTCTTCCCGCCGAACATCATGGTCGGAAAAGTAGAGCATGTGGCGGTAAACCCCAACCAGACTTTTTATAACATTACCCTGCGCCTCGCGACCGACTTTCGGAACCTGTCTTACGTGTATGTGGTACAAAATCACCAACTTGTAGAACAGGAAAACCTTAAATCAAGAACCATAGAACTGAAAAAATGAGCTTACGCGAGGCGATACAATATTCCCTGATGATCCTGCTTTACCTGTTTTTGCAGATCTTCTTCATGCGGAATATCGTGCTGTTCAACTACGCGTTCTGCTTCATTTACATTGCGGCCATTCTGCTGCTGCCCGCGGATATGGACCGTATGTATACGTTACTCATCGCCTTCGCCGTGGGCTTTGTGGTGGATGTTTTTTCGAACACATTCGGTATGCATGCCTCCGCTACGGTGCTGATTGCCTATCTCAGGCCATTCCTGATCCATTACCAGATGAAGTCGCGCGGGGCCGAGCGCGCGGAGGTAGGCATACGCGCGCAAGGGCTGGGGGCATTCATTTCGTACATCTTCCCGCTGATCCTGGTGCACCATTCCATGCTGTTCCTGATGGAGATGAACAACTTTGGAATGATCCTTTACACGCTGATCCGCATCGGCGCCAGCGCACTTTTCACCACCGTCCTCATTATCCTGCTGGAACTCTTCTCCAAACGCTAGCATGACATTTTGACCGAACCGGCTTTTTGGCTCGGAATTTGATGTATTAACATTAAATTAACGATACGAGGCGACACCGTTTGGGAGGCAGGTTACTCATCCCAGCTCTTTTTAATTTTATCGTGAAATAAGGGCAGTTAGGACGCTCCATTCAGCCATTTATCAAATTTTAATTTGTACGAATTGGAGCTGTTATTAATCTTTGTAAATTCAGCATTCCTATGTTAGTTGCCATGTCAGAAACGCTCACGACTAATGAATACACGGACGATCTTCGTTATGAAGTATTTAACCGCGAGTTCATGCCACACATTGATTCCATGTACAACTTCGCCTTCCGCCTCACCATGGACGAAGACGATGCAAACGACCTGGTTCAAGATACCTATCTGAAGGCGTTCCGATTTATATCTTCATTCGAACAGGGTACCAACGCAAAAGCCTGGCTTTTCAGGATCCTCAAAAACAGCTTCATCAACGACTACCGTAAAAAAAGTAAAGAGCCTTCCAAAGTTGATTATCAGGAAGTTGAAACGACCTATAACTCCGAGGAAGCATCCGATACCACTTATACCGTAGATCTCCGTGCTGATGCTGTACAGGAACTGATCGGCGATGAAGTTGCGAACGCGCTCAACGCCCTCCCTGTCGACTTCAGAACGGTCATCATTCTCTGCGACATCGAAGGTTTCACCTACGAAGAGATGGCCAAAATCCTGGACATCCCTATCGGAACGGTGAGGTCCAGATTGCACCGCGCACGTAACCTCCTGAAAGAAAAACTCAGAAGCTACGCGAGCTCAATGGGATATGATTCATAGGTTGTGAAACTTTTTTTGCAACCTCTTCGGTTATAGGGTACAACTGTACAATATTCCATTATTCTTTTTTCATTTTAACTAATGAATGCATCTTCCACGACGCCTTCTGTAACAGAAGTTGCGCAAAAACAAATGAAGCATACCTGCGAGCATCATGCGGAGTGTATGAAAATCATTCAGGCAATCCTGGATGACGAGGCGAGCGAAGCAGAGAAAGACCACTTCCGCGAAAACATGGATAAATGCATCCCTTGTATCGAATCATACCGACTCGAAAAATGCATTAAGGATTCCCTTAACAATAAAATTGTGAAGAAACCTTGCCCGGAGAGCATTCTCAATACGATTATTTCAAAAATTAACAGTTAATCTGTTCGAGTGAAAGGTAAGCTTATCATATTTTCTGCCCCTTCCGGATCCGGAAAGACCACCATTGTAAGGCATCTTTTAAATAAATACACACAGCAACTGGCATTTTCTGTCTCGGCATGTACGCGCCCGCGCCGCGATTACGAGATAGACGGCAAAGATTACTACTTCCTGACCTTACAGGACTTTCGTCAGAGGATAGCGGATCAGCAGTTTGCGGAATGGGAGGAAGTTTACGCCGGCAATTACTACGGCACACTCAAATCAGAAATACAGCGCCTTTGGGATGAAGGCAAACACGTCCTCTTCGATGTGGATGTGAAAGGAGGCTTAAAATTGAAAGAAGCATATGGCGACGCCGCACTCGCTGTGTTCGTAAAAGTTACCTCCGACGAAGAAATCAAACGCCGCCTGTCGGGCCGCGGTACCGAAACGGCCGAAACGCTGGCCACCCGCCTGGCAAAAGTGCGTTACGAGCAAAGTTTCGAGCACGAGTTCGACGTGGTGCTTATCAATGATGAACTGGACGAAACGCTGGCCAAAGCGGAAGACCTCGTTCAGGCATTCATTCAATCCTAAAATTTACTATCCACAATGGAATTGTTGCAATGAAGATCGGCCTGTTTTTCGGATCGTTCAATCCTATTCACATCGGTCATTTGATCATTGCCAACACAATGGCCACCACCACCGACCTCGAACAGGTCTGGTTTATTGTGAGCCCGCAAAATCCGTTCAAGAAAAATAATAGCCTCCTGCACGAATTCGACCGTTTCGACCTCGTGCAGCGTGCTATTTCGGATAACACGCTGCTCCGGGCGAACGACATCGAATTTCACATGCCGAAGCCGAGCTACACGATCGATACGCTCGTGCGCTTGCAGGAAAAGTTTCCGCAGCACCAGTTCAAGCTGATCATGGGAGAAGATAACCTGGCGCAATTTCCCAACTGGAAGAATTACGACAAGATTCTGGAATACACCGGTCTGTACGTTTATCCCAGGCCCAATTCAAAGCCGCACGCATTCGGCAACCATCCCGATGTGAAATTCGTGGAAGCGCCTTTGCTGGACATTTCGGCTACATTTCTTCGCGCTTGCATTAAGAAAGGCCAGTCGATCCGCTACATGGTACCCGAGCCGGTGGAGCAGCTGATCAAAATCAAGAAGTTTTATCAGTAGTGTCGTCAGGCCCGATTACAGCGGCCGGTCCTGATAGGTAATCTCCGAAAGCAAGCCCACCGCATTGAATTTCAAAAGCACTTTCCGTGAATTTGATTTCGCCTGCATATTCTCGCATTGCGGGCCTTTTTCGAGAAAGTAAACATAGAATTTGGTGTTCCGCTCGCCAAGCTGGTGAATATCCGGCCGGCCCAAAAGTTCTCCGATCGTATCGGCAAACTTCCCCTTCAATTCTTTTTCAGCACTCTTAAAATCGCCTTCCAGGCCTTTGCGGACGTCGTTGCAGCCTCC
>CAMLNK010000409.1 GCA_946481035.1 uncultured Dyadobacter sp.
CATGGAATTTTTCAAAAAGCCGTTCCGCGTGATTAGGGAGGCAGGGAAGTTTGAATAGGGAGGAAGGAGGAAGGGAGGAAGGTAGTTGTCAAGTATGGTCATGTGTGGTCAAGATAGCCCCGCTGGGGCTGACAAATGCCTATTGTAAAAACGAAGCGACGGATCAGACAAGGCTTCCACGTGTATTTTGCAATTCCTAATCAAACCTGACCAAACCTGACAACCAATGACCACACCTGACAATTCTTAACCAATCCCCTTCCTCCATCCTCCATCCTCCATCCTCCCTTCCTCCCTTCTCCCATCCCTACAACCCCGAAATGGTATAGGTAATCGTCGCCGTGTAGGTTTTCACCGGGAGCATTACGGAGAGGCCTTCGATTTTGTATTGGACAGGGATATTGTCGCGGTGGGCGAAGAGGTTGAGGAGACCGCTGAAAAATAATTGCGGGCTGCTGGTGAGCTGGATGTAGCTGGTGCCGCCGGTGAGGATGGCAATGCCCGTGCCGTTGCCGGTTCGCTGTGCGTACAGTTTCAGCGAGGAATCCCAATTGGAAGTATTGCTGAGGTGCGCGTAGATGGACCACGCCAGTGCCGCATTCACTTTGAACAAAGTCTGCGAGGCACTGCTGGTTTCGACATGCTCGTAGTTTTTACCGGCCTTGGTGACGGTCGACGACAGCGAGGATACGGACCACGTGGTTCCGCTGTTGATGGAAAGCGTTTGCGCGGACGCGGCGGAGGCACTCAGGCAGGCTATATAAAAAGCGATAATGTATCTCATCAGTTGTCGACCATAGTGTACCGCACCGTTACGTTCGATGTGCCGCTGCGGATGTTGGCATAATTCTGTATTTCAAGAGAGTAGGTCAGCCGGAAGCCGCTGCTTCCATAGGTAATGCCGGTGTAGGCACCCTGGATATTGTCAATAAAACTCACAGGTGTGTTGCTCAGGTATTTGTTGGCGGTAACGTAGCTGTTGCCCCCCGTGAAGCCCAGGCCGGTACCGACGTAGGACGACACGTCCAGGCGGAGCCGGATGCCTGCGGGTAATGTTCCTATCACGTCGCCTTTGATGCTCCGCGATGCGCCGGTGGCGACGGCCGAGGTGAATATCAGCCAGTTGGTATTGTTTGAACTACCCGTGCCGATGGTGTTCCCGGCTTCGGTAGGGGCGGTCATTTGCAGGGTAACGCTGTTGGAGCCCGACGGCAGGATGTCCACCAGGGCTACCGACGGCATGGCAAGGCTCACGCTCACGTCCACCTGCGCGTACGAGGCGAGGCCGGCAAAAACACAGCATATGAGCATTACATACCTCATTTTTTGACAGATACTTCAAAACTTCTTTCCGAAAAATGGATCCGCTTCTCGTTCGGCTTGATACGGAATGTCAGGTCGAGTGTCTTGTCGGTTTCTACGGTGAGCTGGCGGCTGCTTTCCTCTACCACGAAGCGGTCCTGGCTGCCCGGGATAAATACGGATATTTCCCAGGTTCCCGGCCGTAGTTCCCGGAATGAGAACTCGCCTTTGTCGTTCAGCTCGGTGAGATAGCTGCCGTTTTCACCATTTAGTTTCACCAGCACCGATGGCCTTTCCGTCAGTACCGACGACAGTCCATTTTGTCTGGCTTTTAAAAACTCGACCTTCCCTGTAATGCTTCCGGTGCGTGTGAGCGGAATTTCTATCACATTAAGGCTGTCGGCACGCACATCTACCAGCATGGGCATGCGGGTTTCGGGCACCACACCCTCGCCGCCCGATTCGTTTTGGATAATGCTGAGGTAATAGCGGTCGGGAGCCACGCCTTCGAAAGTGAACCTACCGGTGCTGTCGGTCATGAACTTATGGCTGCCCAGCTGGATGAGGTTGCCCTGCTTGCGGTAGCCCAGCCCTGTGAGCCGGCCCCTCACGGTGCCGATATTCTTTTTCCGCCCGAGCGGTACATTCAGCCTTAATGCATATCTGACATTGAAAAACAGCGTGTTCTGATCGGCATTGGTTACATTAGGCACGAAGGAACGGCCGCCAGAGAGTGTGAAAACGTGTCTTTTCAGGTCCAGCATCACCGAGGCATCCACAAAACTTCTCCGCACGTACAGCTCGTCGGGGGCGTAGTTGTTCCGATAGAGGAAGTTGGCGTAGAGGTTCTTTTTGATATTGATCCGTGCATTGCCGCCGTAAAAGAACAAATTCTCGATCACGCCCGAGGCCGAAAACTTGCTGGTATGCTGGTGCTCGAAATATCCTCCGACCCAAATCCAGGGGAAAAGCCGCACTGCCGGTTGTGCCATGTTCGAGAAGGACTCTTTCCGACCGTCATTGTCCGGGGCGAGGTGGTTTTTGGAATAACCATAGCGGCCCTGGTAAAAAAGCGTAAACTTCCGGGCATTGAGGTTATAAGAGAAATTGCTGAAATTCTCCGAATAGTCGAACATCGCAGGTTGCTGCCGGTCTTTGCGGTCGCCTTTGGAATAGAAGAAAAAAAAGCGGTTGCGCGGGTCGGGCTGGTAGGAAATATAACCCATGTAACTCCGGTCTTTCGGTGAGGCGCTATACAGGTTGGCATCCAGGCTCGGGTTTACGTCCGAGAAGTTGATATTGGAGCCGATGGTCAGTTTGCGGGTGATGTGGAGGCCGATATTGTTACTGAACAACCGGCTGTTGTTGTAAAAACCGTAAAAATGTTTCCCCGCGTAGATAACGTTGCTCGTAATGCTGACCCACTTTTTGGACAGCTGAAACCGCAGGAACGCACCGTAGTCGGTCTTGCCGATCGCTTGTCCGGCGCTTAGTTCGCTTTCGAGGTGGAACTCCCGCCTGTGTACGTTCGCGGCCAGGCCCGTCAGGTGCGACCAGAAACGCTGGTTGTGAAAAACCACATTTTTAGAAGCATAATGCACGCCGAGGTTGGCCGATTCATTGATTTTAAATAAAAACTTGCCTCCGAAAGCGTCTTTCTGGTTCATGAAAAACCTCGCTTTCTGGTAAAAGACCGTGTAGGATACTTTCTTGAATTGCTGCTCCACCCGCAGCCCGCGCCCGAAGCGGCCGAATTCCAGCAGGTTATCGAGCTGTAAAACGTAATCGCCGGCGGAAACCAGCAGGCGTTTCCGCCAGGTATAGTCGAGCGAATACTGGTCGTAGCTGCCTGCCGCGGGGAACACGAACTGGTTGGGGCCGCGGAGGGTGAAATCGATATAATGGCGCTCTTTCTGATCGAGAAAGCCCTTGCCCATGGCCTGGTACTGGTACGCCGTAACCCGATTCCCTCCGTAACTGTACGACAGATACGCGCCGCCTATCTCCACCGGAAAGCGGAAGTAGCGGTCGATCTTCCTGATTTTGGAGGAAAAAACGGGTATGCTGCTAGCCGAATGCACCGGTTCCGTGCCCATCATGATCACCGAGAGGTCCGACGATGCCTGCCATGCATTGTGGTCGGTGAAGGGAATGATCTGGGAGACGGTTACATTGGTACCGGCCCCCGGTTCGAGCGTGAGGCTGTCGGCTATTTGCTCGACCTTGCCATGGTTGGACTTTAAAAGAAATTTTTCGGCATTGTTGCCCGAATTACGGATCAGGTAGGTGAGCCGCAGCGTGTCGCCTTCGCGGATGAACTCGGGCTGCTTTACCACGAACAGTTCAATGTTGCGGATCTGCCCGATCGTGAGCGGGACAAATGTGGTAACCGTCCGTGCGCCCGTGTGCACGTCGCCCGTGTGCACGGCGCCCGTATGCACGTCGCCCGCATGCACGAGGAATTTTACCTGATAAAAGCCGGAAGCGCAGCCTGCCGGGGTGCCTATTACGTAAAAGTAACGCACGCTCAGGTCACCGGCCTTTCTCACCGGACGCCGCTGCGAGAGCAGCCGCCATTTTTCAGGAAGCTGTATCTCTTCCCGCAGCGAATCCGGCAGGGGTGATGAAGACTTTACATCGAAGAATAGCGTGATATGCCCTCCGGGTACGACCGTCCCCAGTCCGGAAGGCCCCGTTGCATTTGCCAGGCTCACGGTGATCGGCGATTGCGCGTATCCGTTCAGGCCCGTCATGAAAAGCAGTATCGCTATCAGCCGGTACAATGGCAGAGGAGGATTATTCAATCTGTAAAGAAATGTTCGAGCCGAACAGGTCTTTTTTCGTGTCGGCAATGATCACGCAGTCGTATTTGCCTCTCGGTATGTCGGTAATGGGTATCTCAAAAGTGCTGCAACTGCCCGGATAGAGCATTCGGGTATTGGGCTGTGTGGTTTTGAGCTTGTTGCCATTGCTGTCGTACACTTCGAGAATCACATTCGTACGCGCGCCATACGAGCCGTTGTTCTTTAAAACTACTTTCAGAACCGACTGTTCGGGGGAAATTTTTTCGTAGGCGATCTTTTCATAGGACAGGGGCGGCCCTTCCACCGGCCCGATGTCCACGATCACCTGGATGGCGTAACGCACTTTCGAATTGACCTGAACGCCGTTATGCGCTTCCTCGCGCACAGGATCGGCTACTTCTACCATGATCACCTCCCAATAGGTGCCCGGCTGGCGGTTCGGATCGGCTTCGATCGTGTAACGCACATCATACGCTTCGTTGGTGGCTATCACCCGGTCATCGACATTCGTCTTCAATCCTGCCCCGAGGGACCTGCTGTGGCTGCCCACCTCCGGGTAAGCTGCCTGCTGGTCGCACTGCGAAACAAGGTCCTGACGGTAGACCAATATACGGGAGTCTTTTCCACTCTCATTCTTGACCTTGATGGCCCCCTGAACCTTCGTGGCAGGGGTCGGAATGCTGTGGTTGTGCGTCAATCCGTTCAAGATCACTACTGATGCCCGGGCGTACCGGGGCATCAGCAGCATCATGCTAAGTAAGGCAATCCATTTCATCAGGGACCTTAGTTATCCGCCAGCGTGTAGGTCACGGTAACCACCGTGGAGCCCGAACGCAGGTTTGCGTAATTGGCATCGGCAGCTGCGAAAGTATAGGTGAGCTGGTGCCCGCTGGTTGGACCGGAGGCCGTGTAGG
>CAMLNK010000410.1 GCA_946481035.1 uncultured Dyadobacter sp.
TACCGGAAAATCAACCATTAATGCATTAAAATTCAGGAAGGAAGGGGCAAAGCCGACATTTCAGAGTCGTGTACTAGGGTTTTAAGTTTTTGAAATCATATAACCTTTCGGGAGTAATACACGCATCGAGTGGAATGTCAAACTCATCGATGTCCGCTATTTCATCCACTTCTTCAAATAATGAAAGGCCCATTTTGATGCATTCGGGGCGGGTTTGAGGCAGGAAGCGGTCGTAATAGCCGCCACCATAGCCAACGCGGTAACCTTTGCGGTCAAACGCAAGCAGCGGGACGAGTACAATGTCAATTTCTTCGGGTTGGATTTTCTCAGAACTCACCGGGTCCGGCTCGGGAATGCGCCATTGATTGGTAACCAGGTGTGTGTGCGGCGTTAGCAAATAATGCTCCATTTCGCGTGTACCGGGGATAATGTAGGGCGCAGCGACGCGCATAGTCGGAAACGATTTTCTTAACATATCGATAATCCCGAACGTATCTACCTCCTGCGCATTGAGCTGGGGCAAAAATGTGTGCAGGGCCCGAAATGTCTTTCCATGGAGATATTTTTCAAGATTCAAGGCAATGAGGGCATTTTGTTCAGCCACCCCGGCTTCGCCGGCTTCCTTTCTTTTTTGTAAAAATTCCTTGCGCAATGCAGCCTTTTTCATCGGATACTATCGTCTTTTTGGGGATGTAATCGGAGGAAATTTCGCCTTTTTATTCTATTGTTCGTACTTTCACGGTCTGATTTCAAAATCATTAACTATTGTATAGAATTTAAGACATGAGCAAAATTAAAGTTGACAATCCCGTCGTAGAACTGGATGGCGATGAAATGACCCGCATCATCTGGAAGTTTATCAAGGAAAAACTGATCCTCCCTTACATCGATGTAGATATTAAATACTACGACTTGGGTATCGAGTACCGCGACGAGACCAATGACCAGGTGACGATCGACGCTGCCAACGCTATCAAAGAATACGGCGTGGGTATCAAATGCGCAACGATCACTCCTGACGAGGACCGTGTGAAAGAGTTCAACTTGAAGCAAATGTGGAAATCGCCAAACGGAACCATCCGCAACATCCTCGATGGTACTGTGTTCCGTGAGCCGATCGTAATGAGCAATGTGCCTCGCCTGGTTACCAACTGGACAGCTCCGATTATCGTAGGTCGTCACGCATTTGGTGACCAATACCGCGCTACCGACTTCGTTGTACCAGGAAAAGGCAAACTGACCATCAAATTCGAAGGCGAAGACGGACAAGTGATCGAGCACGAAGTGTACCAATTCAAAGGTGCCGGTGTAGCGATGGGTATGTACAACATCGACGAGTCGATCCGCGGCTTTGCGCGTTCATGCTTCAACGTAGCTTTGGACAAAGGATGGCCTTTGTACCTGTCTACCAAAAACACGATCCTTAAAAAATACGACGGCCGCTTCAAGGATATCTTCCAGGAAGTGTACGAAAACGAATACAAAGGAAAAGTACATTACGAGCACCGTCTGATCGACGACATGGTGGCTTCCGCATTGAAATGGGAAGGTAACTTTGTATGGGCTTGTAAAAACTACGACGGTGACGTTCAGTCGGATACCGTTGCGCAAGGTTTCGGTTCACTGGGTCTGATGACTTCAACTTTGGTTACGCCGGATGGCAAAGTAATGGAAGCTGAGGCAGCACACGGAACTGTAACCCGTCACTACCGCGAGCACCAGAAAGGCAAGCCAACTTCCACTAACCCAATCGCTTCCATTTTCGCATGGACCCGCGGTCTGGCATTCCGTGGTAAGCTTGACAACAACCAGCCGCTGATCGACTTCGCTAACGCTTTGGAAAAAGTGTGTATCGAAACTGTGGAAGGCGGACAAATGACCAAGGATTTGGCTATCGGTCTCCACGGAAACGATGTGAAACATGGTGAGCACTACCTGTACACAGAGGAGTTCCTGGAAGCTATCGATACCAATTTGAAAGCTGCATTGGCATAATAACCACATTTAGTGGTACAAAGCCATCGGTTTCGCGAGAAGCCGGTGGCTTTTTTTGTGGCAGGTATTATTTTAATATATATTACTGGGAATGTACTTAACAAACCCGACCTGGTGATCAAGGCTTTTTACATAACAACTGTGCTCATTGTGCTCACTATAAATGGTTTGCAAGCCGGAAATTATGTGACAGTGGCCCAAGTTGCTGCACAGGACACCGTGGCCCTTGCCGATTCTGCTCAAAAAGTGATGCAAAAAGACCTGATCGATGTGCTCAGGCAGTGGAAATCGAAGGACAAATCAGATTCGGTACGCATTCCGAAGATCAAGTCCGGCAAGCCGATCTTTTCGCTCGTACCTGCGGGTGGGTACACGCTCTCGTCCGGGCTTACGGGCTCACTCAATGCGAACATCGCATTCTACACGAGCAATCCCAAAACGACCAACATTTCAAGCATTACCACCAATTTTATTTACACCGAATACAAGCAAATGACGATCCCCGTCCAGGCCAACATCTGGACGCGGCATAATAACTACAATTTTGTGGTCGACTGGCGGTTTTTCAAATACCCGCAGGATACCTATGGCCTGGGTTCCGATTCCAAACTGCGTGATGCTACGGGTTTAAAATACAAGCACTTGCGCTTGCATCAGACGGTTTTGAAGAAAATCGGTAAGTCGTTCTTTGTGGGTTTGGGATTTGCCTATGACAAAAGGTGGCAGATCATGCAGACCGATAAGGAGGAAAAGCTGAACCAGGACATTAAGGATTATGGATTGGGACACAAATCGTCGTCCGTGGGGCCGCTTGTCACGGTTGCTTATGACAGCCGGACGAACTCCATTAACCCGCTCAAAGGTTTTTACAGCAACGTCCAGTTCCGCCCGAACATGAAATCGCTTGGCAGCACCAACAGTTGGCAATCCGTCGTGATCGACGTTCGTCGTTACTTCAACCTCCCGCGCGGCAGCCAGAACACCCTTGCATTCTGGAACTACAACTGGCTCACCATCGGCAAGCCGCCCTACCTCGACCTTCCCGCCACCGGCTGGGACCCGACCAACAACATCGGCCGGGGCTACATTCAGGGGCGCTTCCGCAGTACCAATCTGCTCTATTTCGAAACCGAATACCGCTTTGCACTGACCAAAAACGGCCTTTTCGGCGGAGTGCTCTTTGCCAATGCGCAAAGTGTTTCGGACTGGCCTTCCAAAAGCTTCCGGCGCATTGCACCTGCGGGAGGGCTAGGCATTCGCATCAAGGTGAATAAGACCTCCGGGGCTAATATTGCGATTGATTATGGGTTTGGAATGGACGGGTCGCGGGGGTTGTTTGTGAATTTGGGGGAGGTGTTTTGAGTCGCCATCAATCCTCCCTTCCCTCCTTCCGATTCGCATCCGCCATCCTGACGATCTTAGGCGAAAACTTCGCCAGCACGTGCACCAGCTCCGATTGCGCGGCAATCACATCGTCAATATTCTTGTAAACCATCGGCGATTCGTCCAGGTCTCCGCCAATGAGCTGAATACCATTGTCTTGTAGAATCTTATTCATTTGGCTGCGGGTCGTCGTGGTGAATGCTTTCGTGCGCGACATCACGCGGCCGGCGCCGTGCGAGGCGGAGTTGATAGAGGCAGCATTGGCTTTGCCGCGGATCACATAACCCGGCTGACTCATCGAACCCGGGATAATGCCCAGTTCGTCGCTGCCGGCTGGCGTGGCGCCTTTGCGGTGGACGATTACCTCGCGGCCGTCGGCGAGCTTTTCCTTCCAGGCGAAATTGTGATGGTTTTCGATGATCTTCAAAGGCTTTTCGCCCAGTGATTTGGCCATTTTGTTGTGGATTTCGTGGTGGTTGGCCGAGGCATAGTCGCCTGCGAGGTTCATCGCGATCCAGTATTCCTGACCTTCTTCCGTATTTAAATCCAGCCAGGCTAAATGCGCAGCTTGTTTGGGCAATACCGTTTTTTGCATCGCCAGTTTGGAATAATAGTTGGCGATGGTACCACCGAAACCGCGTGAGCCGGAGTGGGAAAGTAGCGAGAGATATTCGCCTTTAGGTAAACTCAAAAGCGGATCGTTTTCAAATACTTCCACAATGCCCCATTCTACGAAGTGATTACCAGTACCCGACGTTCCCAACTGACGGTAGGCCTTGTCTTTCAGCGAACGGATCGTTTTGGTTGCCTCCCATTCTGGCTGATCCATGATGCTTTCGTCGTACTTCCTGGCGGTTTCGCCTCCCATGCCGAATTTGGTGTTTTCGGTGAGGATCTTTTTCAGAAAATGCGGCTCACGTTTGAGGTAGTCGGTGGGAATGTCGAATACGGACATGCACATGCGGCAGGCAATGTCGACGCCTACTGCATAGGGAATTACCTTATCGGCTTCCGTGGCGAGTACGCCGCCGATAGGTAAGCCGTAGCCTTGGTGCGCATCGGGCATTAATGCGCCGGCGACCGATATGGGTAAGCTAACGGCGGTTTCCATTTGGAGTAATGCACCTTCTTCAATGTGCTCTTTCCCGAAAACGGCGTAATGCAGCTTGTCATCCCGCAGGTTGAAGGTACTCCTTTGCTGCGGCTCTTTCTCTTCCAAAGTCAGTACAGCTTCTTCATTTACAAGCAGTTCCTTTCCATCTTCTGTCAGGGAAATTTCGGTACCGGCCTTTTTAAGGTCAAAAACGGTTTTTGCCAGATTAGTGACCTTATTTTTGGAATAGGCATATTTCTTAGGGTCGCTCAGCATTTTGACGAGCATCAGCAATACCTTCTCTTTCGGGTATTTCGCACGCTCGTGCAGGAAGTTCGCGACGCGCAGGAACGCGGCATGAAGGTTTTCAGGCACATTGGCCAGGAAAATGATTTCTTCGATGGTGATTGGTGTGTCCATAAACAAATATCGTTGTCGGGCCTGCCATTTCAAGCAAAAACGGTGTGCCGCCTGCTAAGTAATGCATTGCCGATAAATCTTTCTAAACATAATACAATGCAACTGTTAAAAAAGCCGTACCTTTGCG
>CAMLNK010000411.1 GCA_946481035.1 uncultured Dyadobacter sp.
AAACAGGGCAGGTGTATGGCGAAACCGACGAATTCAGTTACAATGTCGTGAAAGACGGCGTACATGTGCATGATTTTCAGGCGACTTTGCTGCACCTCTTCGGGCTCGATCATGAGAAACTGATATTCAAGCACCAGGGGCGGCGTTACCGGCTCACCGACGTGCACGGCAAGGTTATCAAAGGGCTGATCGCGTAATGGGGATAGCAAGCGCTTTTGTTTCTAAGTAAAATTCATTGGAAAAGTACTTCACTGTGGTGACTACTTACATTCCGATGAAACCGAAACTCAAATCGATAGCCCTCACGCTCGCGTTTGCGTGTGTGAACCAATTGCTGTTTGCACAAAATACTTCCATTACCATTTCCAAACGCTATCTGAACCTGCCCATATCGCAAAGCGATAATCGCGGCACGATGCAGTTTAAAGTGAATGGTAAACTGGAACGGTCGTTCAAAATACGGCTGGCTTCCGGCAAACCCGACTACTGGGTATTTTGTGACATGGCCGAATTACAGGGCCAAAAGATTGCGATCAGCTACGACGGCAAAGCCGACGGCCTCGGCAAAATCACCCAGGACGACCGTATCACCGGGGAAGATTCGATGTACCGCGAGCGCAATCGGCCGCAGTACCATTTCACCACCCGCCGCGGGTGGATCAACGACCCGAACGGGATGATATTCCACGAAGGCGAATACCACCTTTTTTACCAGCATAATCCATACGAACGCGAGTGGGAGAATATGTCGTGGGGGCACGCTGTGAGTAAGGATATGGTTCACTGGCAGGAGCTGCCCACCGCACTGTCGCCGGATTCCATGGGTACTATGTTTTCGGGCTCCACCATTATTGATTATGAGAATACAGCCGGTTTCAACAAAGGGAATACGCCCGCGATGGTCGCTTTCTTTACTGTCGATAACCCCGAAAAGCAGGTGCAATGCATGGCTTACAGCCTCGATAAGGGCCGTACCTGGGCCAAGTACAACAAGAACCCGCTCATCGATTCAAAAGCCAGGTGGAACAGCAAGGACACGCGTGACCCGCGGGTGTTTTGGTATAAACCTTCGAAACATTGGGTAATGGTGCTCAACGAGCGCGACGGGCATTCTATTTATACCTCCAAAAATTTGAAAGAATGGCAATTTCAGAGCCACCTGACCGGCTTCTGGGAGTGCCCCGACCTGTTTGAGCTGCCCGTGGACGGCGATAAAAGCAAAACCAAATGGGTGATGTACGGCGCCTCGGCCAGCTACATGATCGGCTCGTTCGATGGAAAGGTATTTAAACCCGAATCGGGCAAGCATTACTATACCACCGGCAGCATTTACGCCGCGCAGACATTTACCAATATGCCCGAAAACGACCCGCGCCGCATTCAGATCGGCTGGGGCCGGGTATCGCATGCAGGCATGCCGTTCAACGGGATGATGCTGCTGCCTACCGAATTGCAGCTCCGGACTACCAAAAACGGCCCTCGGCTGATCAGCAGGCCGGTGAAGGAAACGGAACAGCTGTTCGACAAGGTAGGGCAATGGGCTGCATTATCGGCAGACGAGGCCAATGCGAAACTGAAATCGCTCGCGTCGACCGATCAGTTCCGCATTAAAACGACGATCAAGCTCTCGCACGCCACCAGCGCCGGACTTTCGCTGTTTGGTCAGCGGATATTGGATTACGACATGAATTCCAACCTCGTCAACGGCGTGTTTTACTCGCCGGAAGACATGACCAGCATGGAAATCACCGCCGATATTTACGTCGACCGCACAACCGCCGAGGTGTTTATCGACAATGGGGCCTATTCGTATTCGCTTCAACGAAAGCGTGATCCGGGTGCCAAAGAGGCGCTCAATTTCTGGGGCAACCGGATCGAAGTCAAGAACCTGGAAATTTACAACGCAGAATCGGCCTGGAAGTAGGGCGTTTTGCGTTCGATCCGCCAGCCGCCGCTTTGCTGCTGGATCTGATGCAGGCGATGGTACAAGCCTTGCTTTTGCATGAGCGCCGCGTGATCGCCCTGTTCTTCAATGCGGCCGTCGTTGAGCACGATAATCTGACTCGCATTGCGGATAGTCGCCAGCTTGTGCGCGACGACGATCACCGTTTTGTCTTTGACCAATTCCTGGATCGCCTGCTGAATGTAAACCTCGTTTTCCGGGTCCAGTGAGGCGGTTGCCTCGTCGAGGAGAACGATCGGTGCATTTTTCAGCAATGCGCGTGCAATGCTGATCCGCTGCTTTTGCCCACCGGATAGCTGGTTACCGCCTTCTCCGACGCGCACATTCAGTCCATCCGGCATTTCCCAGGCGAAATCCATGACGCGGGCCTTCTCTGCCGCGTCGAGCACGTCGTTTTCAGTGGCGTCCGGGCGGCCGAATCTGATGTTATTATAAATTGTATCATCAAACAAATACACTTCCTGAAACACCTCGCTCACAAGCGCGCAAACGTCGTCCGGGCGCATATCCTGCACATTCACGCCGCCGATTTGAACGCTTCCCGATTGCACGTCCCAGAAACGGGCGATGAGTGAGGTAATGGTCGTTTTTCCCGATCCGGAGGGGCCTACGAGGGCCGTCATGCTATTTTCGGGCACACGAAACGAAACGTCGCTGAGCACATTCCGGCTGTCGCGATAAGCAAAACTTACATTCTGGAATGCAATGTCAAAACTGGCGGGCCGCAGTTCGCGCCCGGACGCTTGTACCGGCGTGCGCAGGAGCGTGACGATGCGGTTGAGGCTGATGTTCATGTAACGCAGGATTACGTAGTCGACGAGCAGTATTTTGATGGGTTCGAACAGGCGGTAACCGACGATGAGGAAGGTAATGAGCACCGGAATGGGCAGGTCGCCCGCGACGAGGTAAGTGAGCGCCAGGCTCGCCATCAGCAGGAAGCTCAGTTCGAGCACCAGCCCCGCCGTGAGTACGAACGGACCTGGAATAGCCTCGGTTTTAATGCTCGCTTTGCGGAAATCGTCCAGTGCTTTTTGCAAGCCGGAAAACCTTTCGCCCGTCATACCGAATGCTTTGATATGTCTGATTCCCTGCACATATTCCAGAAACCGTGCGCCGGTTTCGTTGCGGGCGTGCACGTGTTTGAGGCCTTGTTTTACAACGAGGTAATCCGAAATGCGGATCAGCACCCAGGCCAGCGGCAATGCGGCGAGCAGCACGAGGGCGAGGCGCCAGTCGGTGGCCAGCAAAAAGGCGGACAGGATAAGTGTAGCAAACAGGGCCCCGGCCATATTGCCGATGGTATGCCCGAAAATCAGTTCAAAATTGGCGACATCCTGCAATACCACCGACGCCAGCTCGCCCGGGTCGCGCTGCTTGAAGGTACCCATTGAAATGCGCTGCAAATGATTCCCCAATGCCACCCGAAGGTTGGTGGAGAGCGTGTAGGTCATGTCGTTGCTGCGGACGATGGTTTTGACCGACACAAAAAACTGCCCGGCAATCAGTACCGCCATCACGCCGACGTACGTCCAGAGCTTTTGCGGATCGGGTTTGGGCAAAAACAATTCATGAATAATGAGCAGCAGAAAACCGGTGGGTACGGCTATGAAAAGGCTGTGGAGCAGTTCGAGCAGAATGCTTTTTCGCACGATAGCCGGCGCTGTCCTGAATGTATAAAATAGGTTCCTGATCATTTCTTTGTGATTAATCTGTCGATTCTGGAATGGTCGTTCAGTAATTCAATGCAAACTCGCCTGCGCGGGTGTGAGCGTGCCACATGCCTGTGTACATGGGGCATTCGGCGAGGAGTTCTTCGTGGGTGCCTCTGGCCTCCACCATGCCCTGCCGCATGACCACGATCTGGTCGCAGGCCGTAATGGTACTCAGCCGATGTGCGATCACGATTACGGTTTTGTCGGAGATCAGTTTGTTGAGCGCGGCCTGGATAAGGTACTCGTTCTCCGGATCGCTGAATGCCGTGGCTTCGTCGAGGACGAGAATGGGCGCGTCTTTGAGAACGGCCCGTGCAAGCTGGATGCGCTGCTGCTCGCCGCCGCTGAGGTGTGCGCCGGAGTGGCCCCAGGGCGTGTAATAGCCGAATGGCATTTTTTCGATAAAATCGTGGCATTGGGCTACTTTGGCAGCCTGCATAATTTCCTCTCTGGATTTATCCATTCCCATGCGGATGTTTTCAAAAATGTTCTGCTCGAACATAAAGCTGTCCTGGAACACAAATGCGATGTTCCGCATGAGTTCTTCCGGCCGGATTTTGCGGATATCCTGCCCGCCGATGAGGACCGCGCCGCTATCGACGTCCCAGAAGCGCGCTACCAGTTGCGCCGCCGTCGATTTGCCCGAACCGGACGGCCCCACCAGCGCAGTAATGGTGCCCTGGGGCACTTCAAAACTAACATCGTCCAGCGCATACTGGTGTTTTTGATAACCGAAAGAGACATTTTTGAACCGTATGCCGAAATCCGTGCCCATATGCGCATTGCCCTCGGTTTCCTGCTCCTGTCCGAAAAGGATTTCGTCGAGGCGCTTCACGCCATGGCTGATGACCGAGATTTGCGGCCCGAGCGTGCTGAGCGAGAAAAGCGGGCGGATGTAGCCCACGCCGAGGATCAGGAAGAGGAAGAGCGCTGACAGGCTAATGCCGTTGGAAAAATACAGGTAAAGCCCCACGGCGAGCACCGGCAGCGTAGCATTGCTGATAAAGCTGATGAATATGCCGAATGCGGGCGATGCGGTGCTGTTGTAGGCGATGACCATCTGCTTGAAGCGGTGCACGACCTGGCTGTATTTGTCGAAGCGCTCTGCATTGTGCCCGAATATCTTGACAACCGGCATGGCCCGGACGAATTCGACGATCCCGGCATTCATGGCTTCCAGCGAGCTGTGGTACTCGGTAAGCAGCGCTTTGAATTTTTTACCAAACATAAAAGGCATCATCACCGCCAGCAGGATAATGGGAATGCAGCTCGTGAGCGCCAGCTGCCAGTTTACGGTGAACAAATAGCCGAGCGTCACTACCGGCAGCGCCACGCCTTT
>CAMLNK010000412.1 GCA_946481035.1 uncultured Dyadobacter sp.
CAACGTTGGATCGGAGGGGCTTATTGGGCATTAACGATCGCTACCCTGGGCGCTTACATTGGAATGCAATTGCTGCCGCCTGATTATTTCAAAAGCACCACACGGACTTTCGTAGTCGCATTCATCGCCATACCTTATTTGTCCAAATTGCTGGCCGTTGCGATCTTGTTGATCGATGATGTGCGTCGCTTTTTTCAATGGATCGTCAGCTTTTTCGCGCCTTCTGTTGCCACGCCTTCCCCCGAAACCGGTGAGCCGACGATCCCCCGTTCGCAATTCCTCGCGACAACCGCTGTGGTTGCAGGTGCCGGGTTAATGGGCACATTCGCCTATGGAATTCTTTCCGGCGCACACGACTACCGCATTCGCCGGGTGAAAGTACCTCTGAAAAACCTTCCCCGACAATTTCACGGAATGAAAATCGCCCAGCTTTCGGACATTCACTCGGGCAGTTTTTTCAACAAAACGGCCGTGAAAGGAGGCGTGGAAATGTTGATGAAGGAAAAGCCGGATATTGCATTTTTCACCGGTGACCTTGTGAACGACCGTGCGAAGGAGGTAAAGGATTATATCCATATTTTCGACAAGGTGAAGGCGCCGCTTGGGGTACATTCGGTACTCGGGAACCACGATTATGGCGACTATTTCCAATGGCAGGATGCCCAGGCAAAGGCCAGCAACCTCGCAGATTTGAAAAAGGCGCACGAATTGCTGGGCTGGAAACTAATGCTGGATGAAAACCGGACCATTACTGTCGATGGTGAATCGATCGGATTAATTGGTATTCAAAACTGGGGTGCCGGGAATTTTGCCAAATACGGAAATCTGGAAAAAGCGTACGAACATACCGACGATTACCCTGTCAAAATATTGCTTTCGCACGACCCGAGCCATTGGGAGGCGCAGGTTTTGCCTAAATACAAGGATATAGACCTCGCGCTCGCGGGGCATACGCACGGGATGCAGTTTGGCGTGGAAATCGGTAGTCTGAGATGGAGCCCCGTGCAGTACCGTTACAAGCAATGGGCGGGGCTGTATGAGGAGAACGATCAATATTTGTACGTCAACCGCGGATTCGGTTATCTGGGCTATCCGGGGCGCGTGGGTATCCTTCCCGAAATCACGATCCTGGAATTGGTAAAGGCGTAAAATTTTCGGAAAATTGTGAAAGGGTTGGCGTAATGCATACCGAAACCGGCGCGCGTTGCGTTGCATTAGTAACCTTTGACGATCCATACAACGAACATGATCAAGAAAATCACTCCCTGGCTTCTGGTACTGGCGCTGATCTGCAGTGTTTCAGGCGTACAGACAGTTTCGGCAGCTGCGGCGCCCGACGCTACCAAAGTGGAATTGTTTGGTAAAAAGAAAAAATACAAAGGTTACAAGAAGCCAAGGTCTAAGAAATTCCTCGGAATCTTCAAACGGAAAACCGATTGCGGCTGTCCTAACCACTAGGAACTTACCGCCGTTACATTTTGTACATATTCAAGAGTAAGCATAGCCATCAATCTCTGAGAGATTTGTTTGGATTTGCTTACTTTTGTATTTTAAAATCACCTAATAGCGGCATTCTCAGCCTAACTTGAATGAAAGTTAATCTTCGAAACCAGGACAAGTTTGAAAACCGTCACCACGGTAAAGATGAACAGGAATTGCAGGAAATGTTGAAGACCATCGGAGCCGGGTCAGTGGATGAACTGATTGACCAGACTCTGCCTTCTGCGATTCGTTTACAAAAACCACTGAATTTGCCGAGGCCCAAATCGGAGCAGGAATTTTTACAATACATTAAAAGAATTGCTTCCAAAAACGCGGTGCTGAAATCGTACATCGGCACGGGCTACTACGACACCATCACACCGAATGTCATTCTGAGGAATATCCTCGAAAATCCGGCCTGGTACACCGCCTACACGCCGTATCAGGCGGAAATCGCGCAGGGGCGTCTTGAAATGCTTCTGAACTTCCAAACGGTTGTGACCGACCTGACCGGAATGGAGATCGCGAATGCATCATTGCTCGATGAAGCGACGGCAGCGGCAGAGGCGATGACCATGCTGCACGCGGTAAAAGGTGCTTCCAGAAAGAAAGCCAACACATTCTTCGTATCGGAGCTGTGCCACCCGCAGACGATCGACCTGATCTACACCCGCGCGAAGCCTATCGGCATCGATGTGGTGGTAGGTAACCACACAACGGTGGATTTGACCGACGAAAATATTTACGCCGCGCTCGTTCAGTACCCTGCTACCGACGGCGAGGTGATCGATTACACCGATTTCATCGCTTCGGCGCACGAGCTGGGCATTTCCGTAGCGGTTGCGGCAGATTTGCTCGCATTGACGCTCCTGAAATCGCCGGGCGAAATGGGTGCCGATGTGGTAATCGGTTCTTCGCAGCGCTTTGGCGTACCAATGGGCTACGGTGGCCCGCATGCGGCTTATTTCGCGACGAAAGATGCATTCAAACGCCAGATTCCAGGCCGTATCATCGGTGTATCGGTGGACGGCGAAGGCAACCGCGCATTGCGCATGGCGTTGCAGACGCGTGAGCAGCATATCCGCCGTGAAAAAGCGACTTCCAATATTTGTACCGCACAGGTATTGCTGGCCGTTATCGCCGGCGCATATTCGGTTTACCACGGCCCTGAGGGTATCAAGAGCATTGCTGCGCGTGTACACGGCCTTGCCCGCTTGTTTGTGGATACCGTTAGAAAATTCAATTATGAGATTGTTACCGAAAATTATTTCGATACGGTAACGATCAAGACGCCACTGACGCGCAAACTGCGTGAGCAGGCATTGAAATGGGGCATTAACCTCAATTACCACGGTGACGAGAGCCTTTCTATTTCCTTCGATGAAGCTAAAACCTTCGATGATGTAATCGCATTGTTGAACGTTTTCGCGGAAGTTTCGGGCTTCCAGGGTGAAATGGTGATCGACGAGGAGCTGGAATTCTCGCTTCCTGAGAATCTGGTGAGAAAATCGGAGTACCTGACGCACCCCGTTTTCAATACGCATCACACCGAGCACGAAATGCTCCGCTATCTGAAATCGTTGGAAAACAAAGACCTTTCATTGGTACACTCCATGATTTCACTGGGTAGCTGTACCATGAAACTGAATGCGACTGCCGAGATGATCCCGCTTACCTGGCCGGAATTTGGCGGTATTCACCCGTTTGCACCTACCAATCAAGTGGGTGGTTACGGACAATTGGTGAGCGAATTGAATACGTGGCTTTGCGAAATCACTGGCTTCGCAGCCATGTCATTCCAGCCGAACTCGGGCGCGCAAGGCGAATATGCTGGTCTGATGGCCATTCGTGCCTACCACGAAAGCCGCGGCGAGGCACATCGTAATGTGGCATTGATTCCTTCTTCTGCTCACGGTACCAACCCTGCATCCGCTGTAATGGCCGGTATGAAAGTGGTGGTGACCAAATGCGACGAGCGTGGTAACATCGATGTGGAGGACTTGCGCGCGAAAGCGGAGCAACACGCCGACGATCTGTCGTGTTTGATGGTAACTTACCCGTCTACCCACGGCGTTTACGAAGAAAGTATTATTGAAATCTGCTCGATGATCCACTCATTCGGCGGGCAGGTTTATATGGATGGCGCGAACATGAATGCACAGGTTGGACTTACCAGCCCTGCCAGCATTGGTGCCGACGTTTGCCACCTCAATTTGCATAAAACGTTCTGTATTCCTCACGGCGGCGGCGGTCCCGGCGTAGGTCCGATCGGCGTTGCCGAGCACCTGATGCCGTTCCTGCCGGGTCACGTGAATTTCAGCACACAGCCCGAATACCTGCCCGCCGGACAAGCCGGAGCGGTTTCTGCCGCACCTTACGGTAGCGCCAGCATCCTGACGATCTCTTACGCGTACATCGCGATGATGGGTGGAGAAGGGCTGACAAACGCTACGAAATTCGCGATCCTGAATGCAAACTACATTAAAGAGCGTCTGAACGGCCACTACGAAGTGCTTTACACCGGCACAAATGGCCGCTGTGCGCACGAAATGATCGTCGACTGCCGTGGCTTCAAAGCTGCCGGTGTTGAGGCTGAGGATTTGGCAAAACGCTTAATGGACTACGGTTTCCACGCACCAACACTTTCATTCCCGGTGGCAGGTACATTGATGATCGAGCCGACCGAATCGGAATCGAAAGCGGAACTGGATCGTTTCTGCGACGCGATGATCGCGATCCGTAACGAGATCCGTGAGGTGGAAGAAGGCATTGCAGACCGCACAGACAACGTGTTGAAGAATGCACCGCATACTTCCCGCGTATTGCTGAGCGAAAACTGGACACGCTCTTACAGCCGCGAAAAGGCCGCATTCCCGCTGCCTTACCTGCGCTTCAACAAGTTCTGGCCAAGCGTAAGCCGCGTGGACAGCGCCTACGGAGATCGCAACCTCATCTGCTCGTGTATTCCGGTTGAAGCTTACTCCGAAGTGGAGGAAGCCTGACCATAGCCCGGGCGTTAAAGCCCGGGATGTCCGATGCGACGCAATAGATACGACAAAAAAGAGGCTCGAAAGAGCCTCTTTTTTTACCCAAGCTTTAAAGCTTGGGTTGCGTAATGCCTATGTGATACCGTACCCCCTAAAAATGCCGCTCTCCAATCTCCCTCTTGCCCAACAGCACAGCCCCGACCATCGCCACAAGCAACAGAATAGAAGCCAGCTCAAATGGCAACAGGTAATCCCGGAAAAGCATATGTCCCAAACTCTCGATCATACCGATCTGGGAATCGTAAGTCTGCGGATTGAACGGCTCGATGGCGGTTTTGCGGTATGCGCCAAAAAGGATCACAAAAACTGTCCCGCCGACGATTGTAGCGGCTATTTTCGTCAGATTCGTCTTGGCTTCCTCCTGGTCCTGCTTCATATTGAGGAACATGATTACAAAGAGGAAAAGTACCATAATCGCCCCGGCGTAAACGATGATATTCACCGCGGCCAGAAACTGCGCATTCAGCAGAATATAATGTCCTGA
>CAMLNK010000413.1 GCA_946481035.1 uncultured Dyadobacter sp.
TATGCAGCGTCGAACGAAGCTGCGGGTAGCTGGTAGTTCAGCACATCCGCGCAAATCACTTCCACCGGCAGATGCTGCTTGCTGCTGATACTTTGCAATTCCTCACAATATTCCTGCGAAATATCGATACAGGTCAATGCAGCGCCTTGTTCGGCGAGTGGAATGGCGTGCCTTCCGTAACCTGCGAGCACGTCGAGTACCTTGCTGTCCGACGTTATTTCAAGTACATCCCGCAGGAAATCGATCTCGTAATCGGTGTATTCTTCGTCCTGGTTGAGTTTCCAGGCGCGTTGCGGGAGTCCTTTGAAATAGGTATGGTACCAGGCCACGGTGGTATTTTGGTTTAAATTAAAACCCAAAACTACTAAAAAAGCCCGCTTACATACGCATGAGCGCCGGTGTAATGCGCAGGTATACCTGCCCGGAAAGCGGCGTTTTGCCATAACTGGCTTCCAGCAACCGATCTGGTTTGTAAAGACTGATCTGCGCTCCGGCCTGCAATAGTGTGTTATTAAAATTGGCAATTTGGCGGTTCAGGCCGAGCGAAAACATCGAAACGGGCAACTTTTCCAGAAGCGGATCGTGCTCGCCGGTCTCGAAACCCAGCTCACCGCCGCTTTTTTGCACCCATTCATACCGACCATACACGGCCCATTTGTCAAGCTGTAAATTGGTCTCAGCCAGCACGGAATGCTCCTTATGATGCTCACCAGCGTCGTTCAAGCCCCACACGAGCGTCGAAGATATCCATCGGTTTTTCCCTCCCAGATTACCCGAGTGCTGCACCGAGGCGGTGGTACGGTTCACATCTTTTTCGGGCTCACGCGGTTCTGGACTTTTGATAAACCCTCTCGAAGCCTGTAAAGCCCAGTTGGCCGAAGGGTTGAACAGCAACCGGTAGCTGTAAGAATTGAAACGCGGTTTATCGAAGTCGAAGCGGTTTTCGTCCGGTTCGCGGCCGGTGAATGAAGAACCTTCCAATTTGAATTTACCATAACGGACGCCCGCCGTAACCACGCCGAATGTAATGTGCGTCGCATCCTGCCAGTGGTGCCCGAGCACGGCATCGGGGTTGTTGAATGCCGACATCCGGTGCATGAATGCGGTAGGGCCAAGCGCGGGCTCACCGGGGTAACCGGCGTAAATCGTCAGATCGACCTTATCGTTAATCCGTTGGGTATAGCCTACGGAAAGTTCCGAAATGAGGTCATGCGGGTGCTGGCGGTCGATCAGCGGCTCACCCTTCCAGCTCTCTCCGGACTGGAAAAGCAGGGGGTAACCCGCCCCGCCGTCGGTAATGCGATCCAGTGAAACCATGGCCCGGAGGTTCAGCAAGCCGTTTTTGCCTACCTGGCGCTGGGCCATTCCCATCAACCAGTTGGGCGCGCTGAACTTCGCGTCGGAACCCTTTTTACCGTCATTATTGAAGTTTTGGGCAGTATACCGCAGGAAAATGCTTCCGTGCAGCATGTAATTCCATTTGCTGCCGTGCTTCATGTAGGCGTACATGGGCGTGGCGTCGGGCTGCCAGCCGGTACCGGAGCCATTGCGGGTCATGGGCAGGCTCAATGAAAAGCTGTGGGTCATGTGGGACGGGCTGTCGTGGCCCATTTTCGCATGATCCATGCTTTTCATATCGTGCATTTCATGGCTGGTGGTGTCTTTCGCAGGCGCTTGATGGTGCTCGTGCTGGGCGAATGCGGGGAGTGTGACGGCCACCATTCCGGCAGCCGTCAGCAAAATGAGTTTGTTGAGAAGCATGATGAAGATATTTCGTGACTAATGTGCTGCGGCGGTTTTACGGCAGCAGCTTGGCAGTTTGTCGTGTGCCTTCTGGTTGGCAGGCAGCTCGTCGGCGTCGTAGCCGGTTTTGTTGATCGTCGCCTTAATGGCTTCCGGAGTGGTTTTGTCCGGGTTGTATTTTACGGTAATCACCTTGTTGGAAAGGTCGAGATTCGACTCCTTTATGCCCTTGGAAAGGCCCAGGTTGCGCTCGATGCGTGCTTTACACATTTCGCAAATGGCCGAGGTTTTGATTTTCACTTCCTTGGTGCCGTCGGCGTAGGCGATGTTCAGGCCCAGGAACAGGGTGGTTATGATGCTTAAAATGGTCGTTTTCATGATATTGTCTGTTTAAAAATCAATGTTGATGTGCTGTCGTATCGGTTTCGGCCATAGCCACTTCCTCCAATTCCATTTTGCAAACCGGACATTTGCCGGCTTCGGCGTAGGTTTTGTCGCCTTCGCATTGCATCGGGCAAGCGTATTTTTTTTCACTTGCAGCGTGCGTTTCAGTAGTTGCCTCTTTGTCAGATTTGTTTCCCGAACAAGCAATGGATAGGAACAGCAGGGAAGCAATAATGATTTTGTTCATACGGTTGAAGTTTAGTAAGTTCTTGATAATGTATATTTTGTATTAATTGAATGGCAATTGTTATTGCCCTACCTGATCGAGCGCGGTACGCTGTAATGTCCCTTTTTTAAACTCACCGGGTGTCATTCCCGTCACTTTTTTGAACTGGTTACTCAAATGTGCCGTGCTGCTGTATGAGAGCCGCCAGGCGATTTCACTCAGGGTGAGTTCATTGTACGAAAGCCATTCCTTTACTTTCTCAACTTTTTGGGCAATGATATATTGCTCGATCGTCTGCCCGGTTTCAGAAGAGAACAGGTTGCTCAGGTACGAATATTCATAACCGATTTTTTCCGACAAATAATCCGAAAAATTCATTTGTGCCGGCTTGTTACCCTTCAAATTCTGCACCTCGTCGATCACGAGCGTTTTAATGTGCTCCACCAGCGCCAGACGGCGGTCGTCGAGCAACTCAAAGCCATTTGCTTCCAGTACAGCTTTCACCTCCTGTAACTTATCCGCATTTACTTCGGCCACCGTATCCACTTCGCCCAGTTCAACGAAAGTCAAGTCAATCCCCAGCCCGTTCAGTTCCTCACGTACTACCCGCTTGCAGCGGTCACACACCATATTTTTGATATATAATTTCATAGCAAATCAGTTAAAGCCCCCTTAATCCTTCCTCCATCTCGCTTCCTCCTCTACACGTTCCGCCCAAACTTATCGAACAATCTTATAACGCATTCCCGCGTAAATCATTCGCCCTACTACCGGCCCCCAGGCCATTCCCGCATCGAAATGCTGACCGAATGGCTCGCTGGCGCCCATTATCGGATCTTTTTGGCGGAAGTTAGCCAGGTTTTCGCCACCCAGGTAAATGTCCCATTTCGGGAAAGTGCGTGTGATTTGTGCATTGAAATTGTAGAACGACGGCGCCCAGGTCGATGTCAGGTCTGTCGGCACGTGGTGATCGGGAACGTGGCCCATGTAGGGGAGCCGCTTTTTGCCATTCCATTGTACCGTAGCGTCGAACTTCCATTTATCGTAAGGCAGGGCATACCCGGCATTGAACAGCACCCTGTCGCGGCTCACCATCATTCGGGGCTGCACCGTATTTTCGTCGTACACATTGCGGATCGACTGTTTCACGTCGAAGAGGCGATAGGCCAGTTTCAATTCCAGGCGTTTGATGGGTGTAAGGTTCGCCTCGGCCTGAAAACTGTTGGCAAATGCCTTTCCTTCGAGATTATAGAAGCGAATGTAACGCGGATCTTCCATATCGGCCACGAGCTGGTTTTCGAAATCGGTCCGGTAGAAGTCCATGATGAAATTGCCGCTCATTTCGCCTATTTTAAACTCCTGCGTCATGCTGACACCGTAATTCCAAGACACTTCCGGCCGAATCGCCTCGCGGAACAGCACGCTGCGCGAGCTCACGAGGTTGCCGTAATATTCCGCCAGCGGATTAGCGACCCTGAAACCGCGTCCTGCGGATGCGCGAAGGGTGGTTTGGTCGGTGAGGTTGTATTTCAAATGCAGGCGCGGCGTCCATTGCGTGCCGTACAGGTTATGGAAATCGACGCGACCGCCTGCTACCATTACGAACTTGTCGAGGTGGTTATAGGTGTATTCAAAGAAGGCGCCGGGCACCGATTCATTCCGTTTCAGGCGAATATCCCTGTACAATTCATCATAATTATCGAGCATATAGCTGATACCCGCTTTGTAGGAATGATTGGTATTGCCGATGATCGACTGATAAATCAGGTTTCCGTACAGCGTTTTTTGCTTGCCGTCATAATTATTCAATCCAAAATAGGATTTCGAATCGTGAATGGAAGCATTTAAAATCAATCCTAAACCTTTATAAGGCTGCTCGGGAAACAGCCGCGCGATTTTGGAGAAAAACTCATAGCGGTTTACCCGCGCACCGAAACCATAGGCCTGTGTGGTACCTTTCATTTCGCGTTCAAAGTTTTTCTGCCCGCCCAGGCGATCCTCGTAAAGTGCTTTTACACCAAACTGGGCCATTAATCTGTCGCCCTGGTATTTCCAGCGGTTAATAGCATTGTACTGCGTATAAAGCGGCAGGTCGAGGAAGCCGTCGCCGTTTTTGTCGATCCGGTTGCGCAAAGTGCTGCCGTGGGTCAGCAGGCCGGTGCTCCATTTTTTGTTTAACTGGTGCGCCAGGTTCAGGTTCACCTCTCCGCGGCCAAAATTGTTGACGTAGGTATTCAGGTATAATTTTTCCTGTGAATCAGGCTTTTGAAGCTCCACATTAATCTGCCCCGTCATCGATTCATAGCCATTCACCACCGAGCCGGCGCCCTTGCCGACGTCGATCGACTGGATCCACGTTCCGGGAACAAAGTTAAGCCCGAATGTCGATGCCAGTCCGCGGATGGAAGGGATGTTTTCCACGTTCGTCTGAATGTAAGTACCATTCAGGCCAAGCATCTGGATTTGTTTGGAGCCTGTCACCGCGTCACTGTAAGAAACGGAAACGGAGGCGTTGGTTTCGAAGCTTTCGGACAGGTTACAACATGCAGCTTTGGCTAATGCGCGGGTAGTGATGATTTCGGTTTGGTGGGGAGAAAGCCGGTCGATAGACGTATTACCGGCCCTTACGGTCACTTCATCGAGCGTCTGGTCGTT
>CAMLNK010000414.1 GCA_946481035.1 uncultured Dyadobacter sp.
TTGCCATCGACGGTAATTCTCAGGTAAACGTAACGTAAACCATCCTTCTGATTCTTGGCGTGTTTCAAATAGAAAAACAGGCCGAAAGTTTTTTCCAACATGACGCTAACATTTAAGTGGTTAAATATCGCGTTACCAGCCTTTCCAGACAAGATGTCCATCCCGTGAACAGGTTGTTAATCAGAAACTTACGGGCATTTTCCAGCGTCTTTTTTCGCAAAGCGTCGAACTACACGAATGACGCTGGAAAACATGGGAATTTTTGCATTTTTTGACATAGTCTGAAAAACAAAAATGCCCGCAAATCATTGATTTACAGGCATTTTGTTTGACTTTGAACTTATTTCAAGGGAGGGAGACGGGTCTCGAACCCGCGACCTCTAGAACCACAATCTAGCGCTCTAACCAACTGAGCTACAACCTCCGTTTAAGTTGTTTCGAATGGGCAAAGCCCTGTTTCGAGGACACAAAATTAGGAAAAGGTTTGCAGCTTGCAAGAAATTTTTAGAAAAAATTTACAAACTACAAACCCTTTCGCAAGCCGGGGCCTGCTTATTTAGCCGCAGTGTACAGTGCGTCAGCAGCTTTCCAGTCTACAACGTTCCAGTAGGCGTCGATGTAGTCGGGGCGCTTGTTTTGATATTTCAGGTAGTATGCGTGCTCCCATACGTCGAGGCCGATCACCGGAGTTCCTTTTACTTCCGCAATGTCCATCAATGGGTTGTCCTGGTTAGGAGTGGAGGTTACAGCGATTTCGCCGCCTTCTTTCACGATAAGCCATGCCCAGCCCGATCCGAAACGGCCGGTAGCAGCTTTTTTGAATTCATCTTTAAACGCAGCGAATGAGCCGAATTTCGCTGTGATGGCTTTGCCCAGTTCACCGGTTGGTTCGCCACCACCAGTTGATGAGAGTGATTTCCAGAAGAATGAGTGATTCCAGTGACCGCCGCCGTTATTGCGTACCGGCGCTGGTGCTTTGCTGATGCCAGCTAAAAGTTGTTCTATGGTTTTGCCTTCCAGCTCAGTGCCTGCTACTGCTGCATTCAGGTTGGTAACATATGCCTGGTGGTGACGGTCGTGATGTATCTCCATGGTCAATGCGTCGAAGTGGGGCTCCAAAGCATTGTTTGCGTAAGGTAAGGGATCCAGTGTAAATGCCATTTTCAGTGTAGTTTAATGATTAAATAAATTGTTTTAACAGATAGGCTAACAGCAGAATGCCGCTTTATGTTCTTAATCCCCGGAAAAATTTGAGTAGTAACTGCTGGGATTCCATCGCCATAATACCGGTTACAAGCTTGGTTTTCGGGTGCAGGAGCGGTTGCCCGACTCTCGAAAATCCGCGCTTCTCGTCGGTTGCGCCGACTACGACGCGTTTGACCTGCGTCCAGTAGAGCGCGCCGGCACACATCACGCAGGGTTCGAGGGTTACGTAAAGCGTGCAATCGGTGAGGTATTTGGAGCCAAGATGGTCGGCGGCGGCGGTGATGGCAATCATTTCGGCGTGGGCGGTGACGTCGTTGAGCCGCTCGGTCTGGTTGTAACCCCTTCCGATGATCCTGTCTTTGGCCACAACGAGCGCGCCGACAGGGATTTCGCCTTCCTCATATGCCTTATGGGCGAGCGCGAGGGCTTCTTCCATAAAGTAGTGATCCATAATGTCTGCCTGTATATCCATATGCCGGTAAAGAAAACGGGACATCCATTGCATTGCAACAAATGTCCCGTGCTATTTTTTAGAACTAATTATCAGGGTTTCATCACGCGCTGAACGGTACTCAGGTTACCATTCTGAATGCGCAGCAGGTAAAGCCCCGAAGGATAATTGGTGAAATCAACTTCTGTTTTTTGCTGCTTGATGGCCTGGGTAGAGCGCGGACGGCCGTTGAGGTCTACTACTTCTATTTTCGCTTGTTTAGGCGAAATCGTGCCGGTCACTTCCACGGTGCATTTGCCGTTGATCACCGTCGGGTATACCTTCGCCCAATCTGCCGGTGCCGGTGGTTCTACGCCCAGGATCGGGTCAACCTGTACTCTGGCGGTGCCGATACCCGTTCCGATTCCGCAGCCGTTGGTTACCTTGGTAATGGCATAGGTGGTAGTGGTTCTCGGAGCCAGTTTGAATGTGAAAGGCGTTGCATTCGCGGTGATCAGCGTGTCTTTTGTCCCGTTGTTCAATGTGAATGTCCACGGCGCTTTTCCGGTAATGTCGGCTTTGAGGTCAGCCTTTTCGCCTACGAGAATAGTTTGAGTTCCTGTGAGCGTTGCAACCGGCAGCGGGCTTGCATTGATCGTGATCGAGCTTACGCTTCCCTTTACTGTGAAGTCCGGATTGGCGCCCGAACTGATCACGCGTAAAAAGTAGGTGCCTCCCTTGGTTGTATCAGGGAATGTAGCCGATACCGAGTTCGCGGTGGCCGTCGATGCGATGGTATAGAACTTGGCGTCCGAATTTTCCTTCGAAACTTGCAATTTGAAAGTATTACCCGCAGGGAAATCGCCCGACTGCTGGAAAGGCACGGTAAATGGCTTTCCGGCACAAACTTCCGAAACGGAAGGGCTTCCGGAGTTGATGGTCGGTATTTTCACCGTTACCACCGCGCTTCCGATCGGTACACCTTTTCCGCAGGCATTCGAAACTTCGGTAACAAGGTAGCTCGTGGTAGTATTGGGTTTAACCTGCACCTGGTGGTTAGCCTGATCGGTGGTATCTGTCAATCCGCTCGACAGTACATAAATCCACGGTCCGTCGCCGGTAAACTTGATATTAATAGTAGCCGACTGTCCGAGGTCGATGGTGGAATTGCCCGAGATTGTCGCGGAAGGCAACGATTTGATATGGATCTTGATCTCCTCTTTCGGGCTCTCGCAGCCATTTGAACCGGTTTGTGTCACATAGAACGAGTAGTCCTGAACCTTCTCCGTAAACGGAGTGAAAGGAACACCCTGCCAGTCGGTGCCGTTGGCTTCGCGGTACCATTTCAGTACAGTTCCGGTTGCGTCGAGTACCGGCGCGGTTGCATTCTGGCAGTATTCGAGGTAAGTTTTGGTGGTTGGTTTAGGCGTGGTATTTACTTTCACGTCGATTTTCGCACGGTCGCCTGAGCATCCCGCCAAGTTTTGTCCTACGTAGAAAGAAGTCGTTCCGCCTTCAGCGGTTGATGGGGTTGGTGCACCGGGGCTTGCAGTACCGCCCGTTGCATTGGTACCGAACCATTCAATGGTGGCCGCGCCTACCGGTGTAGCTTTCAAGGGCTCTGCGGCGATAAACTGACAATATTCAACCAATGACTGAGGGATCGTCGGCAGGCCTGGAAGAGGCTTAACGAGCACTTTCTGCGCAACACGGGTGGTGCTTTCGCAGCCTTTGTTGGTTACCTGGGTCACGTAGAAAATGGTTTCTTTCGCGTCTTTCAGGTTAATGGAAGGTGTCGTGGTGCTGGCAGTGCCGTTGGTTGCTGTGGTGTACCATTTTAGCGTATTACCCCCGTCAGCCTGTGTCGGGAAAGTAAAGTTCTTATCCGTACGTTCCTGGCAGAATGCTTCGGAGAATGGGCTTACGGCAGCCGGAGTCGCATTGATCACAACATCCAGCTTGGCGCGTGCGCTTTCGCATGAAAGGCTTCCGTATGTATTGGATTGCGTTACATAATAGGAAGTAGTGCCCACTGTGGTAGCGGTTGGTGTTGGCGCAGTGGCTGAACCGGTACCACCGGTTGCAGCTGTGTACCATTTGTAAACACCGCCCGATGGTGTCAATGCAACGGGTTTTGCACCTACACAATAGTTGACCGGCGTTACTACGGCCGGCGCAGCAGGGGTATCTTTAATGACTACTTCGATTTTTGCTCTTGGGCCTTCGCAGAAGCCCGCCGTTGTTTGGCTTACATAATAATTTGTTGTTCCTACGGTAGCGGTTGCCGGTACTGGCGCGCCATCCAACGCAGTGCCGCCGCTGGCAGCGGTATACCATTTAAGTCCCGAGCCGGTGGCCGTTAAAGCCGTTGCCGTCGAATTCTGGCAAAGGTTTACGGTCGCGGTTACGGTAGGTGCGGTAGAGAAGTTTTTAACTACAACTGCAACTTCCTTTCTCTGAATGCTCTCGCATCCATTCAGTGTTTGAGAAACATAATATCGTGTTGTTCCTGCCGCGGTGGTAACGGGTTTCGGGGCAGAGGCAAGGGCAGTTCCGCCGCTCGCCGACATATACCATTTCAGGTCGGTACCGGTAGCGGTAAGGGGTGTTGCTGTTTCATTCAAACAGTATTCAACCGGTGATGTCGCAGTAGGCGCAGGGGTTTCGCGGATTGTTACCTTGATTTCCGCCTTAGGGCTTTCGCAGCCGGAACCGACGGTCTGAGTAACAAAATAGCTTGTGACACCCGCCGGAGAGTTTGCCGGTTTGGGGGCAGATGCAAGGGCCGTTCCGTCGGCTAAATACCATTTCAATTTAGTACCCGTTGCGGTTAATGTGGTAGTAGTGCCATTCAAACAAAATGCGACATCGGCAACACCCGGCGCGGGGGATGGGGTACAGTTGGAAACGGTAACATCAATCTTAGCTCTCGCACTTTCGCATACACCCACTGTTTGGCTTACATAATAAGAAATAGTCCCAACGGTGCTTGTGGATGGCACGGTTGCAGTTGTAGAAGCTGTTCCGCCCGTTGCGTTAGGGCCGTACCAGTTATGTGTGGCCCCCGCCAGGAAAGTGGCCTCCAATGGATTGGCAGGATCATTTTTGAAATAATTTACAGGTGTAACAACCGTAGGTTTTGCAGGTGGGGTACATGCGGCTACGACAACATCGATTTTAGCACGTGCGCTTTCACATCCTGCTGGTTTTTGAGAGACATAATAACTGGTTGTCCCGGGGGCAGCAGTGGAAGGCGTAGGTGCGGTTGCAGAGCCGGTGCCGCCGGTTGGATCATTGTACCACAACAAACCGGTCGCTGGGGTGGCAGACAAAGCCGTTGCGTCATCACCCTGGG
>CAMLNK010000415.1 GCA_946481035.1 uncultured Dyadobacter sp.
GAGGCCGCTAAGGATGCCAAAGATCCCGACGTAAAAGCCTGGGCGGAAGGCAAACTCCCCACTTTGAAACACCACCTGGAAATGGCGGAGGCCATCGACAAGAAGACAAAATAAGTTGAACCGATTGGTTTTGAAAGCCCGGGGCGCGTCGTTCGCTTCGGGCTTTTTGCTTTATAAAATGCAGGATAATGAAAACAAATCACCAATTTGTAATTTTAACCCCGGCGAAAACCGGCGTTGTAAAGTAATTCCGGTAAAACGCTTGCGAATTGATTTCGCATAAGTTTATTTTGTCTACCTGTTATATAGAGTAATTCATGTTTGCTATCCTTACCCGTCCCACGAAGTTGACTTTAACGGCCCTTTCGGGCCTGATCGCGCTGGCTATGTCGGTCACGACAGCCCTCGCGCAAACCGCTCAGCGTCCGAACATTATCTTTATTTTTTCCGATGACCATGCTTATCAGGGCATCGGTGCTTATGGAAACAAAATCGCTAAAACCCCCAATATCGACCGCATTGCCCGCGAAGGGGCATTGTTGACCAACAACTTGGTTACCAACTCGATATGCGGCCCGAGCCGGGCTACATTGCTCACGGGGAAATACAGCCACATGAATGGCTACAAACGCAATGACCGGACGAAGTTCGATACCAGCCAGACGCTGCTCTCGGAAACGCTCCGCAAGAACGGTTACCAGACGGCCTGGATCGGTAAAATGCATTTGAACAGCCTCCCGGCAGGTTTTGATTACTGGAATGTATTGCCCGACCAGGGACATTATTACAACCCGGAATTCGTAGGCCAACCGAACGATACGACCAAATACACCGGCTACGTTTCCAACCTCATTACCGAGTTTGCGACCGGCTGGCTCGAAAAGCGTGACAATAGCAAGCCATTCTTCCTGATTGTAGGCCACAAAGCCACGCACCGCGAATGGATGCCCGATTTGCAGGACCTTGGCGCCTACGATAATGTAACTTTCCCACTGCCATCGACATTTTATGACGATTACAAAGGCAGAAAGGCAGCTGCGGACCAGGATATGACCATCGACAAAACCATGCGAATGAAGCTGGATTTGAAAGTGGGTGTGGACTATGAGAAGGATTTCCTGTACAACCGGCTCAATCCTGAACAAAAAAAGGTGTTCAAAGCCTATTATGACAAGGTTTCCAAAGAAGTAACGGACAAGAATCTGACAGGCAAGGCATTGGTGGAGTGGAAGTTCCAGCGTTACCTGCGCGATTATTTCTCAACCGCCAATTCCCTCGACCGCAACATCGGCAAGCTGCTCGATTACCTTGATAAAAGCGGTTTGTCCAAAAACACAGTCGTGATTTACGCTTCCGACCAGGGTTTTTACCTCGGCGAGCACGGCTGGTTCGACAAACGTTTTATTTATGAAGAATCACTGAAAACGCCGTTTGTGATCCGCTATCCGGGTGTGATCAAACCAGGTACCAAAGTGAATGACCTCGTGGTGAATATCGACTGGGCGCCGACTGTACTGAATATCGCAGGTGTGAAAACGCCTTCGGATATGCAGGGGAAATCGTTCTTTCCATTGCTGAAAGCTAATAATGCGGCTCAGGTACCGTGGAGGAAAGAGGCCTATTACCATTATTATGAATTCCCCCAGCCGCACCACGTCCACCCGCATTTCGGGTTGCGGACGAGCCGTTATAAACTGGCTTATTTCTATGGCGGGGCCGATTCATGGGAGCTGTACGATTTGCAGAAAGACCCGAAAGAAGTTGCGAACATTTACGGAACAAAAGGAACAGAAAAGCTTACAGCCGACCTTAAAGGCAAGTTGAAAGCATTGATGAACGAATACAAGGATGACGAGGCATTGAAAATCCTCGCGACAGCGAAACCCTGACCAGCGTGGCAGATACCCGAAATCCTGAATACGATGCGATAGTGGTCGGCTCCGGTCCCAACGGGCTGGCGGCGGCCATTACCTTACGGGAATCGGGACTTTCGGTGTTGCTCATTGAAGGGAAAGATACGATCGGCGGTGGTATGCGCACGGCAGAACTGACGCTACCGGGCTACCACCACGACATTTGTTCGGCGGTGCACCCGATGGCATTGATGTCGCCGTTCTTTGCCAGGTTGCCGCTGGCCGACTTCGGGTTGAAGTTTGTTCAGCCTACGCACGACGCGGCGCATCCGCTGGATGGAGGTCGGGTAGCGGTGCTGGACCATTCGGTTGAGTCGACGGCGCAACGGCTTGGTGCAGATGGCGATACCTACCGGAAATGGATGGGAAGTCTACTGGAATCCGTGCCAAAGTTGTTACCCGATTTGCTAGGCCCCCTGCAATGGCCAAATGAACCTTTTCGCCTTGCGGGTTTTGGATTGCAGGCATTACCACCCGCTACCTGGACGGCCGGGAAGTTCAAAACAGCGGAAGGGCGTGCATTATGGGCCGGAATGGCCGCGCATTCGATCCAGCCGCTGGGTAATATCGCGACTTCTGCCTTTGGGATTATGCTCATGGCCGCGGCGCATATGAAAGGATGGGTGATCCCCGTGGGCGGCAGCCAGCGCATTGCCGATGCATTGGCTGCTTATTTTGAATCACTCGGGGGGAAGATCGAGACCGGTTGGATGGTGGATTCGGTGAATGAACTGCCTTCGGCGAAAGCCATTTTAATGGATGTAACACCGAAACAACTGGTGCGTATCGCAGGCGAGAGGCTGAGTTCTTCCTATAAAAGGCGTTTGGAAACTTACCGGCATGGTCCGGGCATTTTCAAGGTCGATTGGGCATTGGACGAGCCGATCCCTTTTCTGCGTGAAGAATGCCGGGGCGCCGGAACGGTGCATTTGGGCAATACCTTGGAAGAAATAGTGCGGTATGAACACAATGTGGGGAATGGCAAACGCGGCGGGAAGCCTTTTGCATTGGTGGCACAGCAAAGCCTTTTCGACAACACCCGGGCACCCGAAGGCAAGCATACGGCCTGGGCCTATTGCCACGTGCCGCATGGCGACGACCGCGACATGACCGACGCCCTGGAAAGTCAGATCGAGCGGTACGCGCCGGGTTTCCGGGAGGTGATTAAAGCAAAACACACTACCAATGCCAGCGCATTTGAACAATATAACCCGAATTATATCGGAGGGGATATCAACGGCGGTATTCAGGATGTGTGGCAATTGTATGCGCGGCCGGTACTGAGCATTTCGCCCTACCGGACGTCGGCAAAGGGTATTTACATCTGCTCGTCGTCCACACCTCCGGGCGGGGGCGTGCATGGGATGTGCGGACATCACGCGGCGCGGCAGGCGTTGAAGGATGTTTTTAATGTTGAAGTCTAAAAAGCATAATCGAGTTTTCAGGAATATGGAGTTTTCAATAAAAGGATTTTGTGGGGTGATGGGCGTAGTCGCTGTGACGCTGTGGAGCTGCGGAAGTAAAGAAACCGCGGAGGAAAAGCGCAAAGCGGACAGCCTCGCGGCGTGCATTGCCGACGGAATGCCCTCGCGTGCATCCGCTATCCGTAATGCGAGCCTCGTGACGGAAGGAACCGGCGACAGTACCGGAATGGTGTGGATACCCGGAGGGAAATTCCTCATGGGGGCCGACGAGTTCCCCGACTCGCGCCCGATGCACGAGGTAACCGTGAACGGCTATTATATAGATGCGCATGAAGTTACGAATGCCGAATTTGCTGCTTTTGTAAAAGCTACCAACTACAAAACCGTTGCTGAACGCCCATTGAACCCGGCCGATTATCCCGGCGTGCCAGCGGATAAACTCGTTCCAGGCTCGGCGGTGTTTACGCCTACGCCTGCACGCGTGAGCCTGGATAACCCGTTGCAATGGTGGAATTATGTGCCGGGCGCCAACTGGGCACACCCGGAAGGGCCTTCCAGTTCGATTAAGGGCCGTGAAAACTATCCGGTAGTACACGTTTCATACGAAGATGCAGCCGCTTATGCCAAATGGGCCGGGAAAAGGTTGCCTACCGAAGCGGAATGGGAGTTTGCGGCGCAAGGCGGCAAAGGAAACCATACCTACTACTGGGGCGATCAATTGAAACCAGGCGGCAAGTGGGTGGCTAATATTTACCAGGGCAGTTTCCCCGACAAGAATACCAAAGAAGACGGCTATCTGACCGCCGCACCTATCAAATCCTTCCCTTCCAATCCCTATGGTTTGTTTGACATGGATGGAAATGTGTGGGAATGGTGCGAGGACCTTTATCGCCCGGATTATTACCAAAAAAGCCCGGCCGCGAACCCGAAAGGCCCATCGGATAGCTACGACCCGGATGAACCCGGCGCCGTGAAACGCGTGCAGCGGGGCGGCTCGTTCCTGTGCAGCGACGATTATTGCATTCGTTACAAAGCCGGTAGCCGCGGCAAGGGAGAAGTGACCAGCGGAAGCAACAACCTCGGTTTCCGTTGTGTAATGGACAAAAAATAATGTGATTTCCAAATCGATACTATTATGAGTACGCGCTTTCTGACCGTACCGGGGCTGGCGAGCTCAGGCCCGCAGCATTGGCAGACCATCTGGGAGGAGCAATATCCCGACCGTTTCGACCGCGTACAGCAGGCGAACTGGGACTGGCCCGTGAAGGAGGATTGGGTGACGCAGCTGCAAAAGCAGGTCAGCGAACTCACCGAACCTACCATTCTCGTCGCGCATAGCCTGGGCTGCATTACGGTAGCGCATTGGGCGCAGGAATTCAGTTCGGAGCTTATTAAAGGCGCATTACTGGTAGCACCGGCGGATGCGGAGCTTTCAAAACGGCTGAATTTCGTGGTGGGTTTTACGCCCATTCCCGTGCGTACGATCCCTTTCAAAACCATCGTGGTGGCAAGTACCAACGACATTTACGCTACCATCGGCCGGTCAAAGGTGTTCGCCGCAAACTGGGGAAGCGATTTTGTGAATGTCGGTAAAAAGGGGCATATCAATGCCGTTTCGGGGCTGGAAGACTGGGTCGACGGCAAGAAGCT
>CAMLNK010000416.1 GCA_946481035.1 uncultured Dyadobacter sp.
GGTTACCATTGACTATGCCGATGGTTCCCGGAGCAGTCACAAAATCGTGATCGTGCATTAAGCTTTTCATATTTTCCGCATTGGTCCGGCAGCAGCATATTACGACGCAGGCTGGACAAACTTTTCTGTTTAATAAGTGATTTGCGGTTAAATATGATAGGTATATGAAATTTAGTATGTTAGCGGTTGCCAACTGATGCATTCGTTGGTGTAAACCCGTTTGCTGTCAAACATCTCACATCCTATGTCTTCAACCAGCGAAACCACCAAAAAGGCACTGCACGCCATGAGTGCCCTGCAAGATCTTGAACAGTTATTGGAGGACATCAAAAACAAACCGGCCAGTAAGGCGTTGCCGGAAACCTTACCCTCCGAAATACCGGTTTCGATCGAGGGGATCAGGAAGCGCCTCGCATTTCTTCTGGAAAAAACAGATTTCGAATTGCCTTACCTGAGTGGGCGGCAGCATTTTTCGGATGTTTCGCGGCTGGAAGGGAATATCGAAAACTATATCGGGATGTCGATGGTGCCTACCGGCGTGATTGGTCCGGTGTCGGTACTGGGTTCGATGGCAAAAGGTGATTTTTATGTGCCTATGGCGACCAGCGAGGGCGCTTTGCTCGCCTCGTACCATCGCGGGGCACGGGCTTGCTACCTGGCCGGTGGGGCAACGTCCGTGTGCCTGATCGACGGCGTACAGCGGTCACCGGTTTTCAAGTTCGACAACCTGGGCAACCTGGGTACTTTTTTGGTCTGGATTTTAGGCCAGCTCGACGAGTTCCGCCGCATTACAGAGTCGGCCAGCCGCTATGCGAAGCTGATCGACATGAAATCCAATGTCGAGGGCAATCACCTCATTCTTACATTCGAATACCACACGGGCGACGCCTCGGGGCAGAATATGGTAACAATCTGTACCGACGCCATCTGCCGGTACATTATCCAAAATGCGCCGGTAGAGCCTCAGTTCTGGTTTATCGAAAGCAATTTCTCCGGTGATAAAAAGGCCACTTCCCAGTCGTTTGCGAATGTGAGAGGCAAGAAGATTACGGCTGAAATCATGCTCCCGGAAAAAATTGTGACCGACGTGCTCAAAACAACCCCGGCCGCGATGGCGGATTACTGGCGGTCGTCGACGATCGGGAGCATCCAAAGCGGCGCGATCGGCGCGCAGGGACATTACGCAAACGGCCTCACCGCATTATTTATCGCTACGGGGCAGGATGTCGCGTGCGTTTCGGAGGCTTCCGTGGGCATTACCCGCATGGAACTTATCGCCGGCGGCCTGTACGTGTCGGTAACCCTGCCGAACCTGATCGTAGGCACTGTCGGCGGCGGTACCTCGCTGCCTACTCAGAAAGAATGCCTCGAACTGATGGGCTGCTACGGCGCAGGCAAAACCCGCAAGTTTGCCGAAATATGCGGCGCATTGGTGCTGGCGGGCGAAATATCCATTGCGGCTGCGCTTTCGGCGGGCCGTTTTACAGCAGCACACCAGAAATTCGGCCGGAAAAAATGAAGCTACCGGCCCAGGGAAATGAGTTCAGTAACGCAGGGGAGAACAACGCATCGTTTTTCCGCCGGTTTTATATTTATCAAAAGGAGCGTTTCCCCGTGCTGGGGCACGGCCTGTTGGTGGCAGCTTTCAGTTTTTCAGCGATTTCCTACTCGCGGATATGCCGGGGCGCGGATGGTTTTGTGGATCTCAAAACATTCGGGGTCGGCGTATTTACCACGATATCCCTTTTCCTGCTGGTCAGGATCTTCGACGAGTTCAAAGACGCCGAAGACGACGCCCGGTTCCGCAGGGAGCTGCCGGTGCCCCGCGGGCTCGTCAGCTTTCGGGAGCTGGCCCTCACAGGCATTGTGGTTGTAGCAGCGCAGCTTGCGGTAAACCTGGTTTTCTTCCCCAAAATGCTGTGGATCTATGCGGTGGTCATCGGCTACCTGTCGCTGATGGGCAAAGAGTTTTTCGTGGCCGAATGGCTCAAAAGGCACCAGTTCTGGTACGTAACATCGCATATGTTCATCATTCCGCTCGTCGATATTTATGCCAGCGGCCTCGACTGGCTTCTGGCAGGTGTGAAAGCGCCTGCGGGCCTGTTTTTCTTTTTTGCAGTATCTTATATGAACGGCATTGTGCTGGAAGTGGGCCGCAAGATCCGCGCGCCCCGGCAGGAGTCAGAAGGCGTGCTCACCTACACCTCCATGCTGGGTGTGCCCAGGGCCATTGGCCTGTGGCTGGCGGTGCTCACAGTCACCCTTTTGCTTAGCATTGCCGCGTCCGTATTTGCAGGTTATGGCCCTGCGGTGCTGGCTGTACTCGTCGTGGTGTTCCTGATTTGCGCATTGCCTGCGGTATTATTTTTAAGGAATAAGACTATTAAGCTTTCCAAGATGGTCGAATATGCGTCGGCGTTGTGGACGATCTCGATGTACCTTACCCTTGGCGCGGGGCCAATGATTTCAAAACTGCTGTTCCATTGATGCATTTCATTACCGATACACAGCCACAGAAAGCGACCGGCGTCACCATCGGGGGCAAGGCGGAAAACCTTTTCCGTTTGAAAGCACTCGGAATGCCCGTGCCGCATTTCGTGGTGATCCCGTGGGAAACATTACTCGCGAACATTCCGGAATCCGAACTTATTCCCGGCCTCCTGAGTGCCTTTGAGGACACGCGGCATTTCGCCGTACGCTCGTCGGCTGCGGGCGAAGACGGCGCCGCGTTCTCGTTCGCCGGGCAGTTTGAAAGTTACTTGTCCGTGCCGCCCGACGAATTGGCCGGGCGGATCGGGGCGGTGCGGCAGTCGGCGTTTTCGGAACGGGTAGCGGCCTACCGGAAGCATCACGGGTTGTCGGAGGCGGGCGGCGTGGCGGTGATTGTTCAGGAGATGGTCGATGCGGATGCAGCGGGGGTAGCATTTGGCGCAAACCCGCTCACAGGCAACCGGCAGGAGAAGGTGATCAACGCGGTTTTCGGGCTCGGCGACGGGTTGGTTTCCGGCGAAGTCAATGCCGACCAGTTCGTGTTGAACGGCATTGAAATACAATCCGTTTTAGCCCAAAAAACAAACGCTGAACCGGCGCTCACCCATGCGCAAATTCACCGGCTCGGCGAAATACTCGATACATTGGAAAAGGCGCTGGGCCAGCCGCAGGACATCGAGTTTGCGGTCAGGAACGACCAGATTTATTTACTTCAAACCAGACCTATCACGACATTAAAACCCGGTCCGTCGGGCAATTACATTCTTTGGGATAATAGCAACATCATTGAATCGTATCCGGGCGTTACCACACCGCTGACCTTCTCATTTATCAGCAAATCCTACGAAGTGGCTTACAAGCTTTTCAGCGCCTACCTGGGCGTGAGCGATTCGGCCATCCGGAACAATGAGCGGGTATTTGCCAACACGCTCGGTTTGCTGAACGGCCGCGTTTATTATAACCTCAAAACCTGGTACCACATGCTGGCGATGCTGCCGGGTTACAGCATTAATGCCCGTTATATGGAGAAAATGATGGGCGTGAAGGAGCAGTTCGACATTCCGGCTTCCTACCGTCTATCGAAGGGAAAGGCATGGTGGAGTATCGTGAAGATGGCCGTTCAAATGCTGGTCCGTTTTATATCGCTTCCGCGGAAGCGTCGCGAATTTATGCAGTTGGTGGAGGGGACCATCAGCGAGTACAAGGCCATCCCATTTGCAGAGAAAAGTGCGGACGAGCTCATGCATTTGTATCTCGATTTTGAGCGGAAACTACTTTTGGAATGGAAAGCCCCGCTGCTGAACGACTTCTTTGCGATGATATGGTTCGGTATGCTCCAAAAGCAGTGCGAGCGGATTACCGGCGGCAATAACCCAAACCTGCACAACGACCTGCTGTGCGGCAGCAACGACATTATCTCCGTCCAACCGGTGCACCGCAGCATTGCTATTGCCGCCCGCATTGCCGCGGTTCCCGCATTGAGAAACCTGTTTTTTGAACAAAGCGAATACACGATCCACGACGTGCTCAGCACAAGCGCCGAGCCGGAATTCGCGTCATTAAAAGCTGAAATCGACCGCTATATCGCGGATTTTGGCGAGCGTTGTGTGGGGGAGCTCAAATTGGAAACGATTTCCTACGGTCAGGACCCGGCAAAGTTTATTAAAGTGTTGAAATCCTACGTCGAAACCGGCATTACCGGCGCCCAGTTCTCGGGCGATCGGGAAGATGTGATCCGGACGAATGCGGAGCGGGAGATAGGCAGGCATTTGAAAGGCAAATTAGCTGGCCGGTGGAAAATGCGGCTTACGTTGCATTACACCCGTGAGCTCGTGAGCGCCCGCGAGAACCTGCGCTACGAGCGTACGCGTGCGTTCGGGATCGTGCGCGAGATTTTTACATTCATCGGAAAGCGGTTTTACACCGATGGCCTGCTCCACGATGCCAGGGACATATTTTACCTGACCAAAGAGGAAATTTTCGGTTATATCGAAGGCACGGCGGTCAGCCAGGACATCAGGGCACTGGTGGCGCTCCGGCAGAAAGAATATCAGGCTTACAGGCAATCGGGTACGCTTTCGGAGCGGTTTGCCACTTACGGCGTGCCTTACCACGGCAACGATTTTTTCAATATGGATAGAATCGTAAAGCCGGACGGTGATTTGAAGGGTATCGGATGCTCGCCCGGCAAAGTAACCGGCCGGGTAAGGGTCGTGATGGACCCGGCGGAGGTGCCCTCGCTTAATGGCGACATTCTCGTCACATCGAGTACCGATCCGGGCTGGGTAACGCTCTTTCCGGGCGCGCTGGGCATTATCGTCGAGCGGGGCAGTTTGCTGAGCCATTCGGCGATCGTTTCCCGCGAAATGGGCAAGCCTTGCATTGTAGGCGTAACCGGCCTGCTGAAAACTTTAAAAACCGGTGATGAAATTGAAATGGATGGCAGTACGGGCATAATCAGGACTATATCCCGATGACGAAAGAGGATTT
>CAMLNK010000417.1 GCA_946481035.1 uncultured Dyadobacter sp.
TTTGAAGAACGGTGCTTCCGGGTCTTTGTTGATCACGACGATGCATTTGGACCCGTTCACGCCCGCAAGGTGCTGGATCGCGCCGGAAATACCGCAGGCAATGTAAAGGCTCGGGGCTACTTTGATGCCCGTTTGCCCGATGTGCTCGTGATGGGGGCGCCAGTCGAGGTCGGAAACGGGCTTGGAACAGCCGGTTGCCGCGCCCAATGCTTTGGCGAGGTCGATCAGCGGCTGCCAGTGTTCCGGCCCCTTCATGCCGCGGCCGCCGGAGACGATGATTTCGGCCTCCGTAAGCGATAATTCCGAATCTGCTTTCTCGACGCTCACGACGCTGGCCGTGAAATCGCTGTCGCGCAATGCAGGCTGGAAAGCCTCTACCGTCGCATTGCCGCCGGTCAAAGCTGTTTCGTCTATTTCAATGGCGTTTTTACGGATCACCAATACCTTAATGTCCGATTTGATCTCCGTCGTCGCGAATGCCTTACCGGTGAAAATCGCACGCGTTACTTTAAAGCTGCCACCGGTTTCGGGCAATGCCGTCACACCGGATACAATACCCGCTTTGAGTTTCGCAGCCGCGCGTGCCGCCATGGCATCGCCGAGGCCTGATTTGGAAAGGATAATGATCTTACTGCCTTCCTGCGTGGCCGCCTGCACGAGCGCGTCCGCGTAGGCGAGGCTGTTTTCGTGTTCCAGCTTGGCGTCCGCGGCATGGAGTACTTTGGCCGCGCCATATTGCCCGGCTTTTTCAAGTTCGGCGTTATCGGCCTTGCCCAATGCGAGCACTGCGGCCTGGCCGCCCGTCTGGGATGCCACTTTCGCACCGTAAGCCACTGCTTCGAGGGAGGTTTTCTTGATGGAGCCGTTATCGAGTTCTACATATATAAGGACTGACATGATTGTTTTCGTTTGAATGTGAAAAATAAGCCGCGTATTACAGCACCTTTGCCTCGGTTTGCAGCAGTTTGATGAGCGTTTCCGCCTCGCTGGCCGGAATCATCTTGCAGGCACCTTTCGGAGCCGGCAGCTGATAAGTTTGAGGTACAGTCATATCGTCCACAGAAACAGGTTCCACGACATTCAGCGGCTTCGTACGCGCGGTCATAATGCCACGCATATTCGGGATTTTCCATTCGGCAATGGGCTCCTGGCAGCCGAGTACGAGCGGAAGCGGCGCTTTGAGTACTTCCTTACCGCCGTCGATTTCACGGGTGATAGTCGCATTGTCTCCTTCCAGATCGAGCTTCATTACAGGGGAATAGGAGGGGATACCGAGCATTTCGCCCACCAGGCCGTGCACCACGCCGCTGTTGTAGTCGATACTTTCGCGGCCCATCAATATAAGGTCATAGCTGTTCTGGCCGGCGATGTGCGCGATTTGCGCGGCTACAAAATAGGAATCCTGCGGATCGGCATTCACACGAATGGCGTCGTCGGCACCGATGGCCAGCGCCTTACGGATCTGCGGCTCGGCATCGGCTTCGCCTACGTGGAGGACGGTGAGGCTGCCGCCGTTTTGTTCCCTGATCTCCACCCCGCGGGCGAGCGCATAGTCGTCGTAAGGGCCGATAATGAACTGCACACCGGCTTTATTGAATTTGGTGTCGTTGTCGGTGAAGCTTATTTTGGCTGTTGTATCGGGGACATTAGTTATACAAACGAGTATTTTCATGATGGTATGGTTACTTTTCTTTACGTTTGATGAGAATAACTTTGCCCGGGCAAATTAAGGGAAAAGTAAACAGTATGCAAGCATAATAATATCGATGAATAACTCCTTACTCGCCAATTTACTCGCTTTTTACGAAGAAGACCCGGCCGATCCGTTCAATGCTTACGCGCTCGCCATCGAGTATTCCAAATCTGATCTGAAAGAAGCTGAGCGCTTTTTCGACCTGCTTCTTGAAAAACATCCGGATTACCTGCCGACCTATTACCACGCTGGCGCATTTTTTGCTGCATTGGAAAAAACAGAAAAGGCTGAGGGAATTTATCAGAGAGGAGTGGAACTGGCACTGGTTCAGAAGAATGCCAAAACGCATCGTGAATTGCTCTCGGCTTACAACAGTTTTAAGGACGAACTGGAAGACTGACCCGTTGGCAGCTAATTTGGGTTTTTACCGGAAATGGGCTATCTTTAACTAAGATCCTGCACCACCGGGTATATCACTCCTGTCATATCCCCTCTGCTCAGTCAAGATTTGTATTGTAGAAACTGCCGGTATAGAGCAGAAAATTATTCATGGTCATTATGGAAAAGGAAGCATTCATCCCGCTTGTAGTAAAGTGGGCACAGTCGCACGGGTTTAAGGATATCCAGGCAAATATGGAAGGGTATGAAACGCCCAAGTCCTATGAAAGGGCGGCCGATAACACCCGTTTCACGCCCGATGTAACAGGCGTAAATATGTTCAACCGGCATTATCTGGAAGTTTGCATTAAAACCGATCAGATGCGTGGTCAGTTATCCAAATGGAAGCTGCTGAGCGAATTGGCCGGGATGAAAGGAGCGAAATTGTACCTGATGGCCCCCCGCGGGCACGTACGCTTCGCACGCGAAGCGGTGGATCAATATAACATTCCGGCGGAAGTTGTGAAGATAGATTAATGGTCAAGTGTAGTCATCGATAGTCACGAATTGTCATTGATAGTCAAGTATAGTCATTAATAGTCAGGTGTAGTCAGGAATGCTCATGTGTTGGCTGGTGTCGTGTCGTTGGGCGTAGTCTGCGACTACGTCCGAGTGTCACGCGGTCTCTGACCGCAACATCACGCAAAGCCGGGCTGAGACCGGCATACACTCGGAGAATAGTCATTTGTAGTCAAGTATTGTCAGAAATAGTGAGAGATTTATCCAAATGACGATCTTTGACCATAAATGACAACACCTGACAACACATAACAATACATGACTACATCTGAAAACACCTGACTACTCTTTAAGCCTGCGGATACTTCCACTCACCGCGATAATTCCGGCTCAGTAGCTTGTTCGCCTCCTCATCCCCGGGAATGATTTCTTTCTCACCATCCCACACAATGCTTCTTCCCAGTTTGTAGGAAAGCATCCCCAGCAGCGCCACATTCGTGGAGCGTTGTCCCACTTCTATTTCGCAGATCGGCGGCTTGTTGCTTTTGATGGATTCCAGGAAATTGGCCCAGAGCTGCTGGATATTCTGGTCGTCGGGCTTGTTGAGCTGCGCGTCCTGATGAATCACCGGCTTGTTCGGATTGGTAGGATAGAAGGTCCAGCCATCGAGCCAGCCCATGTGGAACGTGCCTTCGGTGCCATAAAAATACACGCCTACTGCCTGGCTGGGGTGCGTTTTTTCGGCATTGTTGGCCGCGAAATTGCGGTGTTCCCATTCCAATGTGAAACCGTCGAAATCGTAAACCGCTACCTGGTGATCGGGCGCGTCGGTACTGTCCTGGCGGATCGCGCGGCCGCCGGTGGAGTAAATTTTCTTCGGATATTTCTGCTCCGACCACCACAGTACCTGGTCGAGCCAGTGAATACCCCAGTCGCCGAGGGTACCATTGGCGAAATTGAGATAGTTCCGGAAACCTTTCGGATGAATAGTCTTATTATAAGGTACCAATGGGGCAGGGCCGCAGTAAAAGTCCCAGTCGAGGCCTTGCGGCGGCTCTGCGTCCGGCGTTTTCTGGCCCGGGCCGCCTCCATAATGCACAAATGCCCGCGCCATCCCGATTTTACCGGCCTTACCCGATTTCAGGAACTCCATACCCGACACGTTATGCGGGGACACGCGCCTGTGTGTACCCACTTGCACGATGCGCCCGTGCTTGCGCGTGGCATTTACCATCGCGCGGCCTTCCTTAATGGTATGCGAAATGGGTTTTTCTACGTAAACATGCGCGCCGGATTCGATGGCCGCAATGCAGCACAATGCATGCCAGTGGTCGGGCGTAGCCACAATCACAATCTCGGGCTTTTCTTTGGCCAGCATTTCGCGGTAATCCTTATAAAGCTTAGGCTTGTCGGGGGTGAGTTTGGAAAAAACTTCCGAGCAGGTTTTCAGCTGGTTCTGGTCCACGTCGCATAATGCGACCAGTTTCGATTCCCCTGCCTGGATGGCGCAACGGAGGATATTGGTGCCCCACCAGCCCGCGCCGATGAGCGCCGTGCGGTATGGCGACGCGCGCTTCAATGCCGTCAGCAGCGGGAGCGAGGAGAATGCCGCACCCGCCAGCGCCGACTTTTCAATAAATGTTCTGCGATCCATAAAGGTATGTTCCGGTTTTGTTGAGATTACTTGCCTTTGAGTTTGTCGACCAGCCAGTTGTTCATCGCGTCGCGCTCGTCAGAATAGGTCCAGTGGCCGGTGTCGAGGTATAATTTAAGCTCTTTCGGAGCGGTGGTTACATTATAGGCCGCATACATGGAAGTAGGCGGGCAGGTTTCGTCATTGAAGCCCCACATATAGAGTCCCGGTGCTTTCACACGTCGCGCGAAATTGACTACATCATAATAGGAAACCGTATTCAGTTTTTCCTTCGTATTGTTTGTTTTGACCCCGTTTTTGTCAAAATAATGCGGCCATCCGCCCGCGCGGCCGTGCAGGTAGCCCGTTACATCGCTTAATGCTGGATAGAATGCGCCGAGCCATTTCACCCGAGGGTCGAGGCCTGCGGTGATGATCGACAATGCGCCACCCTGGCTGCCGCCGGTTACGGCCAGATTTTTACCGTCATATTGCGGCAGGCTGGTCAGGAAATCGTTCGCGCGTACGCAGCCGAGGTACACGCGTTTGTAATAAAATTTATCCTTATCGTCCAGATTATAAGCGGGATACCCATTCAGTACGCCTTGCCCCATATCGAGATAAACGGACGGGTCCATGATCACCGGAATGCCGTGGATACCAATTTCAAGCGTAATAATATCTTTATCTGCAGTAACCACGTCACCATAGTACGCACGTACACCGGCACCCGGCACGCGCAGGAGCGCAGGGTATT
>CAMLNK010000418.1 GCA_946481035.1 uncultured Dyadobacter sp.
AGGTTAGAAACGGAAATGATTGGGTTTTGGTGTTGGAAAAATAACGCTATGCAAAAAGAACTAACGGGAATGCTGGCCATGTGTATGGCTGTGGGTATCGCGAGTGCCCAGGACACGATCCGCTACACGGGCAAAACGCTCGTGAGTGTAGATTACCACCATGGGCAACTGAGTCCGGCCATAGGCGTGCATTCGTACCAGACGTTGCGCGCCAACCGCACCGACGCGAGCAGGGATTCGGCCATCACCTGGACCTACAACCACGCGCCGATGCTGGCCTATTGGAACGGCACATTTTATCTGAATTACCTCAGTAACCCCGTCGGTGAGCACATTCCACCGGGGCAAACGCTTTTACAAACCTCGAAAGACGGCCGGACCTGGACAAAGCCGGTTGCGATTTTTCCGCCTTACAAAATTCCCGACGGTACTCAAAAGGAAGGGCATCCCGGTGTAGCGAAAGATTTGTACGCGGTGATGCATCAGCGCATGGGTTTTTATGTGTCCAAAAGCGGCCGGCTGCTGACGTTGGCCTATTTTGGAATGGTACTCGACGCCAAAGACGACCCGAACGACGGGCACGGCATTGGTAGGGTGGTGCGGGAGATTAAGAAAGATGGCACCTACGGCCCGATCTATTTTATACGGCATAATGCCTCCTGGAAAGCACATTCGGATTATCCAATGTATACCGAAAGCAAGGATAAAGGTTTTGTGGAGGCCTGTGACGAACTGCTGGCCAATAAGCTGGTGACCCAGCAATGGGTGGAAGAGGCCGATCGTAATGATCCGGTGATCAGCTTGAAAGGAGAATATAAAGCATTCAGTTACTACCATTTGCCGGATGGCCGCGTGGTAGGACTTTGGAAAAATGCATTGACCAGTGTGAGTAAAAACGAAGGAAAAACCTGGCTGTACAACCCCAAACGTGCACCGGGATTTGTAAACAGCAATGCGAAAATCTGGGGCCAAAAAACGTCCGACGGAAAATATGCGACGGTGTACAATCCTTCTGAATTCCGCTGGCCGCTGGCGATTTCGGTGAGTGATGATGGTTTGAATTACAAAAACCTGCTGCTCGTAAATGGTGAAATCACTTCGATGCGGTATGGCGGCAACTATAAATCCTACGGCCCGCAATATGTCCGCGGCATTTCCGAAGGCGACGGTGCGCCGCCCGATGGCAATCTGTGGGTGACTTACAGTATGAATAAGGAGGACATTTGGGTGTCGGGGATACCCGTTCCCGTGCGCGAGAAAGCGGAAAAGCACGCTGCCGACCGTTTTGCGCAAATGCCCGATGGTAAGGAACTTGCCGAATGGAATATTTACAGCCCGCTGCAAGCGCCGGTAAGTGTTGGCAAAGGTCAGAATGGTAAAGCTTTGATTATCAAAGATGCCGACCACTTCGACTACGCCCGCGTCGAGCGCGTGATCCCCGCGACGAAAAAGCTGGTCGCTGAATTTTCGGTAACGCCTGGTCAGAACAATACCGGTTTGCTCGATATGGAATTCCTTGATGCAAAGGGTACGCCGGGCATTCGTTTGTCTTTTGATTCAACCGGCGTGTTTCGGTTGAAAGCCGGTTACCGCAACAAAACGCTTTTGGAATACAAAAAAGGCCAGCGTTACGACATTAAGGTGCAGGCCAATACCGAAACGCGGCTTTACAGCGTCGTGGTGAATGGCAGGCAAGTCGGTACCGGTGTGCTTTTCGCGCCGCTGGAAGCTGTGAGCCGCATTGCATTCCGCACCGGCGACACCCGTCGCTTCCCCGACGCCGACACGCCTACCGACCAGATGTACGACCTGCCTAATGCCGGTGTCAAGGACGCTGAGGCAGTTTTTGAAATAGATTATCTGATTACCAGGCCATTCTAATGCAGGTTTTCGCCGGAAAAGCATGGCTGATTTTTTGAAAATATGAAAACTACTAAAACCATAATTGCGCTTTCACTGAGTATTGGCCTCCACGCATTTGCGCAGGAAAAGGCGCTTGTGAATACCTCGCAAAGTAAATTCGTGAAACTCCACGGTGCGGACATGACCGCCGTGCAATGGACGCAGGGCTTCTGGGCCGATCGTTTCAAGGTGTGCCGCGAAACCATGGTGCCGCAACTCTGGAAAACTTACACCGACCCGAACCTCAGCCATTCCTTCCGCAATTTCGAGATCGCTGCGGGCTTGGAATCGGGCAATTTTAAAGGCCCATCCTTCCATGACGGGGATTTTTACAAAACATTTGAAGCCGTAGCCAGCCTCTACGCCGCCACCAAAGATCCGAAACTGGACGAGCTCATGGACAAGACCATTGCCGTGATCGCCAAAGCGCAGCGCGCAGACGGGTATATTTACACCAAAGCCATTATCGAGCAAAAGCAGCAGGGCGAAGGTAAAATGTTTGCCGATCGCCTTAGCTTCGAAGCCTACAATTTCGGCCACCTCATGACCGCCGCCTGCGTGCATTACCGCGCCACCGGCAAAACGAGTATGCTGGATGTCGCCAAAAAGGCCGCCGATTTTCTCATTACTTTCTATAATGCAGCTACGCCCGAGCAAAGCCGCAATGCCATTTGCCCGGCGCATTATATGGGCTTGTCGGAGCTATACCGCACCACGCATGATGAAAAATACCTGACGCTCGTCAAGCATCTGATCGCCATCAAAGGTGCCACCGAAGGTACCGACGACAACCAGGACCGCATTCCGTTTTTGAAACAAACCAAAGTGATGGGCCACGCTGTGCGCGCCAACTACCTGTACGCGGGCGTAGCGGACGTGTACGCCGAAACGGGTGATGAAGCGCTCCTCGCGCAGCTGCATAACATGTGGGACGACGTCACCCAGCATAAAATGTACGTCACCGGCGGCTGCGGCGCCCTTTACGACGGCGTCTCGCCTGACGGCACTTCCTACAAACCCGATGAAGTCCAGAAAATCCACCAGGCATATGGCCGGGATTACCAGCTTCCCAACTTCACCGCCCACAACGAAACCTGTGCCAACATCGGCAACGTCTTATGGAACTGGCGCATGTTGCAAATCACCGGTGACGCCAAATATGCTGACATTGTGGAGCTTGCATTGTACAATAGCGTGCTTTCGGGTATTAACCTCAAAGGTGACAAATTTCTCTATACCAATCCGTTAGCTTATTCCGACGCATTGCCCTTCAAGCAGCGCTGGGAGAAGGACAGGCAGGCATATATTTCCAAATCCAACTGCTGCCCGCCCAATACCGTGCGCACCGTCGCGGAGGTGAGCCAGTATGCTTATAGCCTTTCCGATGCGGGTGTTTTCTTCAATTTATATGGGGGAAATACATTTCAAACAGCCGTTAAAGGTGGTCAGCTGCGTTTGACGCAAGCCACTGATTATCCGTGGAATGGAAAAATTACCGTGACAGTCGAAGAGGCTCCGAAAGAGGCATTTTCGCTCTTTTTCCGCATTCCGGGCTGGTGCGGCAATGCGGGTTTGTCGGTAAATGGCAAAAAGGAAACCGTGAAATTAGCCTCGGGTAGCTATGCGGAGCTTCGGAAAGCCTGGAAATCGGGCGATAAAATTGAATTGACGCTCGATATGCCCGTCAAATTGATCGAATCCAACCCGTTGGTCGAAGAAACCCGCAATCAGGTAGCCGTTAAGCGCGGACCGGTTGTGTACTGTGTGGAATCCATTGACTTACCGAAAGGCAAAACCATTTTCGACGTCGCTATTGCCGCCCGGAATAACTTCAAACCTGCATTATTGACGATCGAAAACAGCCCGGTTATGAGCTTGCAGGGTGATGCGGTGCTGGTAGATAATTCGGATTGGAGTAAAAAATTGTACCGTGAAGTGTCAGCCGATGCGCCCAAGACCATTCCGGTGCGGCTGGTGCCGTACTATGCCTGGGGAAACCGGGGGCACGGGGATATGTCGGTATGGTTGCCGCTGGTAAGGTGACGGGACGTTGGGGTAGTTCAACAAGCGCCATGCCGGGCGGGGCATCCTGCTTGTAGAAAATGCGGTTGTGTGTATGACGCGGAGCCCCAGCGGGGCTTCCTGACGTTCGGGCGGCAGGAATTTATATAAGCGTTTTGCGCGCAGGGGGCACCTACGGAGCCATTGAGATAATGTTGGTGCCGGTTTCTACAAACAGGAGGCCCCACTGCGGCCGGCTTTGCGGCCTTGAACGTGCATTGAGGTCATGCATTGTCGAGCAACACTCCTGGGTCGATGCCTAATTTGTGATAGGCTGCTTTCAGGAAGGGCACGTCCGGATCGCGCTTACCGTTGAGGATTTGGGTAAGAGTTGTCTTTCCTAATCCTAGTAATTCGGCAAGGCCACCAATCGAGAGATTAAGCTCAAAGCGCTTTTGTTCCACCATTTCGGGAACTGATTTGGGTATTGGAAAAGGATAATGTATCGCTTCGTAAGCCTGAATGGCCAATGCAAGTAACTCTACCCGGTCTGCTTCTTCGTCAGAAATATGGTCGTCGCCCTTTTTCATCAATTCATTAACCTCTTCAAGCGCATCTTCATACTCTTTTTCAGATTTTATAGCTTTCATAAGTTCTTCTTACAGTTTAGACAAGTCTACTTTATCATATTCCTCATGCGTGCCAATGAATCGGATATATACAGTCCGTTTCTTAAACAAAATCCGTGTAATAAGCCTACACTTGTTGCCGCCTATGTTAAAGACAAACAGAGCGTTGCCGACAGAATCGACGGAGCCACATGTTTGCCGGACGTCCGAAAATTTAGCCCAACTAGCCTTTAAAGCCTCCCTATACCACCTATCTAACGGATATTCCAGTTCCCGGTTTCTTGAACAAAACGTTCTGATCGCTTTGTGAGATATTATAACCACTAGTTTGCTGTATGAAGTTACAGCTTCAATTTTGAAAACTTGCGGTATCCAGAACGAATTTTATGTCCAAACGCCATCGCTCAATGATCCAACGGCATTTGCTTACAACTCTCTAACCCAAAT
>CAMLNK010000419.1 GCA_946481035.1 uncultured Dyadobacter sp.
GGGGGTGAATGGGAGTTATAAAAACACGTTCTGGTTCCAGAATACCGCTTTCCTGCGCCTGAAAAACGTGGAGCTGGCTTACAATGTGCCTGCAAGCATCATTTCGAGGATCGGGCTGGGCGGTTTGCGGATCTACACCAACGGATTTAACCTGCTTACATTCACCAAAGTGAAGGATTTCGATCCGGAAGGGGACAATGGCAATGCATTCTTCTATCCGCAGCAGAAAATCTACAATGTGGGCGTGAACGTGACATTCTAAACTGACAAAGACATGAGATTGAATAAACTGATACTAAGCTTGCTAACCGGCGCGACGGCCTGCCTTACCGCCTGCGACGACGCGTTCCTGGATACCAAACCGACCGATATTATCTCCGACCAGGCCATCTTCGCCGACTCCGCGCTCGCCGATGCGTATGTAGTAGGCCGTTATGTAGGTACGCAGCTATCGACCGAGGGCGATAAGCCGGGTTTCGGACGTGGTTTTGAAGACGCCTGGATGAGCTCCGTCACCGACGAGTCGATCTGTAATTTTGATAACGATACCTATTTCGTGCAGCAGGGCAATGCAGCACCCGACCGCACCGGCTGGATTTCCAACACCTGGACGCGTGGCTACCGCAGCATCCGCGAATGCAACTACGGCCTCGCCAACCTCGACAAAGTGCCGATGAGCGAAGCGGGCAAAAAGCGTTTGAAAGCCGAACTCCGCTTTATCCGCGCCTACCGCTATCATGACCTGATCCGTAATTTCGGAGGCATCCCGATCATCGGCGACAAGGTGTATTCGTTGGAGGACCGGGATTATACCGAACTCTACCAGCGGAAAAGCATCGAGGAAAGCCTTACTTACGCCGTTACCGAGCTGGACGCCGCTGCGGCCGGCCTGGCGGGGTCGACGGTAATTCCAGGGCGCGGTTCCGAAAATGCAGCATTGGCGTTGAAGGCGCGGCTACTGCTTTACGCGGCGAGCCCGTTGTACAATAATGATCGGAACGACGCGGCGAAATGGCAGAAAGCTGCTGACGCTGCGAAAGTGGTGATGGACAAGAATGCGTTTTCGCTGTATAATGATTACCGCAAGCTTTTCATTACGAACAATACTTCGGAAGACATTTTCATCCGCCTGTATTCGCCTACCAATGAGCACACCAACCTGGAACTCGTGAACGGCCCGAACGGCTACGGCGGCTGGGCTGGCAATACGCCCTTGCAGAACCTCGTGGACGATTATGAAATGATGGACGGTACGAAAATCACCGACCCGAAATCGGGCTATAATCCCAAAGAACCCTACAAAAACCGCGACCCACGCCTGACCATGACCGTTTTGTACAACGGCGCGGCTTACCGTGAGCGCAAAGTGGAGACATTTGTGCCCGGCGGCCAGGACAGCAAGGATGGTAACGAAAACTGGAATACCACCAAGACGGGGTATTATGTTTACAAATTTATCAATGACCAAAGCCCGATCCGCAATGCCAACCAGACGGCTACGCAACCCTGGAAATACATTCGTTACGGGGAGATCCTGCTGAACTACGCCGAAGCCCGCAACGAAGCCGCTGGTCCGGATGCTACGGTTTACAGCGCCATTAACCAGCTCCGCAAGCGAGCCGGAATGCCCGATTTACCGACCGGCCTCACGCAGGCGGCCATGCGCGAGCGCATCCGCAACGAGCGTCGCGTGGAGCTGGCATTCGAGGAGCACCGCTTCTTCGACGTCCGCCGGTGGAAAATCGCTAACATGACCGAAAACGTGCCTGCCTATGGCGTGCGACCCGAAAAGAAGACCGACGGTTCCATTGAATATGTGAAGATCGTCGCGTTGGCAGGGCGGAAGTTCCAGGACAAAAACTACTGGCAGCCGATCCCGCAAAGCGAAATCCAGGCATCGGGCGGGGCATTGAAGCAGAATGCGGGCTACTAGCCGCGTTTTTTTTAAACATTAACCTGAAAATCATCCAGTATGAAAAAGATATTTTCCATGCTTTGCCTCATTGCGCTCGTACAGGTGAGTGCGCTGGCGCAGAGTTTTGAGGCCGAAAGCGGTGTGCTTTCCAACGGCGCCGACATCCAGGGCTGCGGAAGCTGCTCGGGCGGGAGCCAGGTAGGGAACCTCGGCAATGGGGCCGTGGTGATCCCGGTGAATGTGGCCGCGGCAGGTACTTACAATCTGACCGTGACGTACAGTACAGGCGACCCGCGCACCATCAACGTCACGCCGAATGGCGGTACTGCCATTGCCGTTTCGTGCCCGGCATCGGGCGGGTGGTCCACACCGGCGGCGATTACTGCGAGCATCGTCCTGAATGCTGGCAGCAACAGTATCCGCCTCGATAACCCGAACAATTACGGCCCGAATATCGACAAGATCGCCTTCTCGCCAATTAACACGCCTAACATCCAGAGCATTGCGTTCGGTACTAACAACCGGATCGATTACGACCTGGCGAACGGGCATTATTCGGTGTATTTCAATAACGTGAAAGTGATTGGCGAAGCTATTTCCAGCGCCAATTCCGACCAGGTGCACCAGAGTACCGGTTTTACCGGCCGTACCTACTCGTCGTCGCCGGTTAACGATGCATTCGGCACGGGTACGAAGCACGTGATCACGATGACCAAAAGCGGTGCGATTGGCATGCAGCAGGTGTTTTATACCTATGCGGGCAAAGAGCATTTCTACACCGAACTGGTACTGACCGGCAATGGTTCGAACTGCTACAAAATGACGCCGCTGGTTTCCAATTACGTGGATATTCAGTCCAATACCGACCGCCGCGCATTGTTTGTGCCGTTCGATAACGATGCCTGGGTACGTTATGACGCGAAGGAAGTGCGGTATGCCAATTTTTTCAGCTCGGAAGCAGGTGCGATTTATGATAATGCCAACCGGAAGGGCCTTGTAATCGGCTCGGTGGAGCATTCGGTTTGGAAAACGGGGGTGAACCTCGTGGGCGAGGGCAGGGGCGCGACCAACTACGTGGCCGTAGTGGCGGGCTGGACGCAGGAGAGCGTTACCCGCGACAAACGCGGACACGGCTGGGTGTCGGTAGGGCAAACCGCCTGCCGCTCGCCGCGCATTCTCGTGAGCTACGGTGCCGATTGGCGAGCCGGTTTCGATACTTTCGGGCAGGCGAATGCATTGGCAGAGCCGCGCTACATTTTCAACTGGACGGCGGGTACGCCTTTCGGCTGGAACAGCTGGGGCGCCATTCAGTCGTCGATTAACCTGCCCAAAGCCAAGTCTGTCGTCGATTTCTTCTCCACCGGCGTGCCCGATTTCCGCAACAGCGACAATACGCTCTACATCGACCTCGATTCGTATTGGGACAATATGTCGGGCGGTGGCCTGAACGGCAACTTTTCGGAACTGACCGAGTTTGCCAATTATTGCAAGAGCAAGGGCTTCAAGCCGGGCATTTACTGGGCACCTTTTGTAGATTGGGGCAAGTTTGCGCGGCAAATGGAGGGCAGCAGCTACAACTATCAGGATGCCTGGACGAAAGTGAATGGCAGTCCGGTCGAACTGGATGGCGCCTATGCATTGGACCCCACCCATCCGGGTACCAAAGCACGTTTGCAAATGGTGATCGGCAAGTTTATTGCGTGTGGTTTTGAGATGATCAAAATCGATTTCCTCGGTCATGCATCGCTCGAAGCGGATAGCTATTACGACAATACCATTCACACCGGTATGGAAGCCTACCGCAAGGGAATGGAGTATCTGACGGATCAGCTCGACGGCAAAATGCTCGTGTACGCCGCCATTTCGCCCAACCTCGCGACCGGGCGTTACGCACACATGCGCAGGATCGCGTGCGATGCGTACAAGGACATTAACGAAACCGCCTACACGCTCAACAGTACGACTTATGGCTGGTGGCAGAAGCATATTTACAATTACCTTGATGCTGACCACCTCGTGTTCGGGACGCAATCCGACGGGGAAAACCGCGCACGCCTGGCTTCGGGCATCGTGACCGGGACGCTCATTACCGGCGACGATTTCTCGGCCACCGGCGCGTGGACTACCAAGGCGCAGGCGCTCCTGCAAAACGAAGACCTGCTCGATCTCGCTGCCGGCGGTACCGTGTTTACGCCTGTGGAAGGGAACACCGGCAACCAGGCCAACGAGTTGTTTGTTAAAAATGAGGGTGGGAAGTCGTATCTCGCAATTTTCAACTACGGCGGCTCGCCCAAAACCTTCAATATCGATTTGCAGCGGGCGGGAATGAGCGGCTCCGCCAATTATTCGACGCGGGAGCTATTCAGTGGCACCCAGAACGCCCGCCAAATGGCAACGCATGTGCAAGGCACATTTTCAATCACCATACCAGCCGCAGACGCCGCCATTGTGGAGTTTACCAATACCACATTGCCTGTGAAGCTCACCGGTTTTAGCGCTCAAAAAACGGGTACCGGTACTTTGCTGCAATGGAAAACGTCCGACGAGACCAATAACAAGGAGTTTGTGATCGAACGGAGCACCGACGGCAAGACATTCAATGCGATCGGTAAAGTGGCTGGCGCAGGCGATTCCGGTAAAAAGCAAAGCTATGCCTACCACGATCTCACGCCGGTGATGGGCGCCATTAATTACTACCGTTTGAAACAGGTCGATTTCGATGGACAATCGGAGCGGTCGGCGGTGAGGCAGGTGAATTACCGGAATGCGGACGACACGAAATCCCGCATTAATATATATCCGAACCCTGGTGCGGACGAGTTGAATATCAAACTCGGCGGGTCGCTGGAAGGAAAGGTGGTGGTTCGCCTGGTGGATATGAATGGTAAATGCATGCTTTCGAAAAGTTACACCAATCCGGCGGAAGTGATTTCGGTGCCGGGGATCAGGCCGCTGCGGGCGGGGATGTATGTGGTGGAAGTGGAGTCGTCCGGCGGCGTGGTGCAGAACACCCGGTTCAATAAGAATTAATTGGCAGCAGGTTAAAATGCAGTAAAAAAG
>CAMLNK010000420.1 GCA_946481035.1 uncultured Dyadobacter sp.
CACCCCGATCCGGGCGACCGTATGCAGAAGGTAGGCAAGCTGGCGGCGGAATATCAGACCGCCCACCCGGGCAAGTACAACGTGAACCGCGATGTGTATTTACGCAAGATCGATGGAGTTATTTATGGCAACGACCCGCAGCAGGGCTTTGTGGAAAACAATACCTTTTACCATCCGTCGCTGAAATTTCAGTTCCCGGTACCAAGCGGCTGGCAATATGAAAATTCGCCCGTGCAGTTCCAGATGGCCGCCAAAGACGGTAAGTCGATGATGCTGTTTACGCTCGCGCAGGGTAAAACATTGGAGGAAGCGGCGCAGGCAGTGGTGAAAAATTATGGTTTGAAGGTGATTGAAAACGATAAGGCTACTATCAATGGTAATCCGGCGGTGGTGATGGTGTCGCAGCAGGTGGAGCAGGGCGCGAATGGCCAGGCAGCAGCTGCAACGGCCAATACGATACAGGTTGCCACCTGGCTGATCCAGTATGGCGGTAACATTTACGCCATCCACGGCGTGGCCGCAGCGGGTAACTTCGCGGCGAATGCGGGGCAGTTCCGCTCGGTAGCGCAGGGTTTCAAATCGGTCTCGGACCAGAATATCCTGAACCGCCAGCCGGAACGTATCCGCATTAAAACTGCTCAGCGCGAGGCTACGCTGCGGGATTTGCTGAAAGACAACAACCAGCCCGACGGCAAGCTCGATGAGCTGGCGATCATTAACGGCATGGCGCTGACAGACAAGGTGTCGAAAGGGACGCTTTTCAAAACGCTGGGAAGGTAGCAGACATATTTAGCTGTTGATGCGAGGGCGGTATGATGGATCATGCCGCCCTCGCGTGCGTATGGACGGGAGCATCGCGCATAACCCAAGGTTAAGCCCTGGGTTAGTGCATATCGCAATGTATGGGACTTCAGCCCAAGCCACTCATCCCGACTATCCAACCACTAGTCATCTTATCATGAACTTTTCTAATAAAAATTTGGTTGACATATCAACACAATATACCTTTGTAACATCATGAGCGCAAACATAGATAGCTGGCAGAACCTTCGGGAAGAATTGAAGAACTCTTTGCAATTCAAATTGGGGGCCGTTACCAAAACGGTTTTCAAGAAAATGAATGCGGAGCTCGTCAATGAAGGGATACCCGTGCTGGCCGAGCAGCTGCCGATCCTAATGGTTGTATATTTCCAGGAACAGGCACGTACGCAGCAGGATATTGCCAATATTTTGCAAAAAGATAAAGCGGGAATCCAACGTTCTGTGCAGACTTTGCACAAAGATGGCTTCCTGAAAATTGAAAGTGATATTGAGGATAAAAGAAAGAACCTGATATCGCTTACCCCGAGTGGAAAGTTTGTCTGCGAGCGCATTCAGTCGCTGGCGATCGCATTCAACAGCCAGATTATGGAGCATTTTACAGAGCAGGAATGGACGACGTTCCTGGGCTATCTGGACCGTGTCGTCAAAGTAGTAGACAAATAAATTTTTTTAAATTAATAGTTGACATATCACCAGTAGAGGTATCAACTATTTCTCATTAGCCACAAATAATCAACAACAGGTCAAATGAAAAGTAAATGGATAGCCGCAATCGTCGCAGTAGCCGCATCGGCGGCACCGGGCTGGGCGCAGACGAGCCTAACGCTGAAAGATTGTATTGCATACGGGATCAAGAACAACGGGAATGTCAAAATAGCGCAGTATAAGGAAAGTACGGCGGTACAGCAGGGACGTGAGGCGTTAGCGGGTTATCTGCCGCAAGTGGCGGGCAATGCGTCGCTTGACGATAACCTGAAACTGCAATCGACCGTGTTGCCGGGCGCATTGTTCGGCGGCGAGGACCGTCGCGTGGCGCTGGGTACCAAATACCAGAGCAATGCTTCGGCGCAGGTAGATCAGGTGATTTTCGACCAATCGCTGCTCGTGGGCATTAAAGCCAACAAGCCGAACCAGGAAAATGCCGCATTGAACTCGCGCAAAACGAAAGAGACCATCATATATAATGTAGCGAATGCCTATTACCAGGTATTTGTGACCTCGCAGCAGATCGCGCTTTTGAAGGATAACCTGGATAAAACGAGCCAGATCCTGAGCACATTGAAACTTCAACTCGACAATGGTGTGATCAAAAAAGTGGATTACGACCGCACGCAGGTGAATTTGAACAATATCAAATCGCAGCTGACACTGGCCGAAAGCAACCTTACGCTTTCTGAAAACCAGTTGAAATTCCAGATGGGCATGCCGCTCAACGAACAACTCGTTTTGGCAGACAATCCGCTCGATCAGCCTTTTAAAATCATAGAGCCTGGGGCATTCGATGCTTCCAACCTCACCGATTTTAAAATGCAGAACCTGAATATGGATTTGCAGCAATTGGAAAAGGCGCGCATTAAGGCTGGTTATTTGCCCAAAGTATCGGTTTATGGCCGCTACGGCGTGCAGGCGCTGGGTAACGACCTCGGCGCTTCATGGGGCAACTGGTTCAGCTACGGTGCGATTGGTTTGAAAGTGAGTATCCCTATTTTCGACAGCTTCCGCCGCGACGCCCAATACAAACAGGCCGATTTGAACCTGATGACGCAGAAAGAGCAGTTGAAACTCAATGTACAGAACTACGAACTGCAAAACAGCAACGCACTGACCCAGCTCCAAAAAGCGAAGTCGAACCTGGCCAGCGACGAAAACAACGTGACACTCGCCAAAGAGGTGTACGACGTGACCACGCTCCAATACCGCGAAGGCACCGTGCCACTAACCGATTTGCTCAATGCTGAAACTTCGTACAAAGAGTCGCAAAGCAACTATATCAATTCCATGCTGAGCTATTACCAGGCAAAGCTCGGTCTCGAACAGTCGACCGGCAGCCTCAACGAGTTTTACACAGCATTACCATAATACACTTCATCAACAAACATTCACTCACTGACTCATTCACTCATTCACTCATTCAAAATTATGAAGCGAAAACTCATCATCATAGGCTCCATTGCCATCATCGGCGTTCTGATCGGCTTGCGACTTGTTGCTAACAAGGCGAAGATCGACGAGAAGAAGAAAATGCCCGAAAATAAGAACGTGACCATTCCCGTGACGGCCATGGCCGTGCAGGAAGGAAGCGCCGACCAGCAGCTGATCCGTACCGGCAGCCTTATTCCTTTCAAAGAAGCGGAAATTATGGCCACCGCGGCCGGTAAGGTATTGGCGGTTAAATACGAACTCGGCTCGCACGTGACGCAGGGCGCGACGATCGTGAAAGTGGACAGCAAGCTGAAAGAGCTGTCGCTCGAAGCTACCGAATTAAATATCAATAAACTGAAAAAAGATACCGACCGCTACAATAAACTTCTCGCGGGGAATGCGGCCACCGAAGTGCAGGTGAACGATACCAAATACAACTACGACAATGCATTGAACCAGGCCGAGCAGATCAAACAACAGATCAGCGACGCGTCCATTCAGGCGCCGATCAGCGGCCGCATTGTGAAGAAAAACATCGAGCCGGGCGAGTTTGTGAATGTGGGTACTTCGCTGGGAACGATCCTCGACGTATCGCGCCTGAAAGTGCAGGTGATGATCAACGAGAATGATGTTTACAAGCTGAAAGAAGGCCAGCACGTGCAGGTGAGCACCAGCATTTTCCCGGGTAAAAAAATCGACGGCGTGATTTCCTACATCGCTCCGCAGGGCGACGAATCGCACAACTATCCGGTGGAAATCGTGGTGAAAAACTCAACCGAACTGAAAGCCGGTACCTTCGTAACCGTTGAATTCCAGCAAAAAAGCAGCACACAATCGCTCCTGATCCCGCGCAGCGCGCTCGTGGAAAGCGTGCGCAACCCGTACGTGTACGTAGTGGAAGGCGGTGTGGCGAAACAGCGCAAAATTGAAGTGGGCCGCGAAGTGGGTGACAATGTGGAGGTGTTGAGCGGCCTGAAATCGGGCGAGACGGTGGTTACGACCGGACAGATCAACCTGAGCGAAGGCGCTGCGGTTACCATTACAAAATAAGGTTCATCAGCAAACTGAAAGAATTATGTCAATTACCGAAGTAGCCGTAAAGAGACCGCTCTTCATAACCGTAGTATTCGTAGTACTGGTACTATTCGGTTTGATCAGCTACAACCAATTGTCTTACAATTTGTTGCCTAAGTTTGAGGCCAACGTTGTGAGCGTAATGACGACCTACCGCGGAGCCTCTGCGGACGAGGTCGAAACGAACGTGACGAAGCATATCGAGGACGCGGTATCGGCCATTGAAGGGCTGGACCAGATCAACTCCACTTCGCAGGAAGGGGTATCGTCTGTGATTATCCAGCTGAAACAAGGCATTAGCGTCGATTTGGCGCAACAGGAAGCACAACGGAAGGTCGAGCAGGTGATTTCGCTCCTGCCCGATGATGCCGACCGCCCGGTTATCAACAAGTTCTCGACCGACGAAATCCCGGTTCTCAGAATGGGTGTGACCGCAAACCTCTCGCCGTCGGAACTCTACGATTTGATCGATGACAAGCTGAAACCGCAGCTTTCGAACGTGACCGGCGTGGGGCAGGTGACCATTATCGGTGGTACCGAGCGCCAGATCCAGGTGAATATCAGTCAGGATAAATTGAAGGCTTACCATTTGTCGATCAGCCAGGTTTCGGCCGCGATCAACAATGCGAACACTTCTTATCCTGCCGGACAGGTGAAAACCCAGGAAGACCAGTTGTCTATCCGTTTCGACGCCAAGCTCACTACCGTCGCCAATCTTAGAAATGTAATTGTAGGTAAATCCTCTAATGGCGGGCAGATATTCCTGCGCGACATTGCGGAAGTGTACGACGGCGTGGCCGATGCCAATCTCGATGCGCTCACCACCCTGCTCAACCACCTCCAGGGCCCGTCCGGCAGCACGCATCGATTCGTCGACGACGCCGCCACGCTGCTCCTCGTCGCCACGTCGCACTA
>CAMLNK010000421.1 GCA_946481035.1 uncultured Dyadobacter sp.
ATAGTCGACCGTTTCGGAAACAGTTTCCTTGATCTTCTGCGACTTTGTCGGGACACCGGTTGGTTCCATAGCTATGCTATTAAAGGTTTCCTACCTGCGTACGCGCCTCTTCAACGTACTCACCGGCTTTTCCCGCCGCTTCGTCCGCGTACGCTTGCCCCTCCTTTTTCAGCTGGCCCGCGGCATCTGCTGCCTTTGCTTTGCTTTTTTCAAGGGCAGCTATCAGGTCACCTGCCAGGTCGTTGGTTTTCTTTTTCAGTTTTTTAATCGTCTTCTTGCTATCCTCCGGTGCCAGCAGCAGGCCGATTACCGCACCGGCCACTGCCGCTGTTACTATGCCTAAAATGATTTTGTTCGTTGACATAACACACTTGTTTTAATGTGGATCATTTTGTTTCATTCCTAAACGCCGCAAATCCTGTACCAATCGGCGTACCTGTTCACAACCGGTAAATGGCAGGATTATTGCTTTGTAGGGCTCAAAGGTTAGCTCGTAATCCGAACGCCATGCACATGGCGCGGGGAAAATACCTCCACTACCGATGGCTGAAATTATTACTTCTCACACAGCGCTATGAAAATTGTTATTATTGAAGATGAAAGGGATTTGGGAGTGTTGATGCGCAATTTTCTAGTAAGGCAACTGAATATTAAAACACCCGACGGCAACGTCAGGGTGGTGGCTTCATTAATGGAAGGCCTCGACTGTGTCCGGGACATGCGTCCGGATTGGGTATTCATAGACAACAACTTACCCGACGGAAAAGGCATACAGGCTATCCGCCAGATACGCGATGTGCACCCGGGCAAGCGTGCAAAAGTGGTGATGATGAGCGCCATGACAAATCTGAAAGAAGAAGCTTTCAGAAACGGCGCCGACTTTTTCCTCGATAAACCCATAAGCTTTGTAGAAGTCAAGAATATCTTCACAAAACCTGCAAACGACATCTGAGCCTGACGGCACCGGCACTGCATCAAATCGTGGAAATACTTTCGTCAATTGGGGATTCCACCCGGTTGGCCGTAGAAAATATTGCACAAACCGCCTAACCCGATCGGTTCAATCGCAGTTAACTTCTAAAACAGCACAGGGCACTTCGTTCCGGACCTGCCCTTCTTACCCGGCATCTTCACTTTCTGGCTGCGGTATCGCACATGCTTTTTCTTTGCCGTGTCTACCTTCTTCTTCCCGTAGGAAACAAGCTTGAAGTCATATTCCGGAATAAAATAATCTTCCTTATACTCGGCCACCGGCAAAGGCATGTAGTGACGGCCAGGAAAAGTCAGCACATCGTATTCGTAGTCATAAAGGTAAATAGTCACGAACCCGTCGCGGCTGTATTTGATACCAATGTCGGAAAAAGGGCTGTTTTCATCCGACGACGCCACGAGCCGCATCATTTCCTTCTGCTTGCCCTTCACGAGCACGGTCATATTGTATTGGAAAACGCGGTGCAGCGAGTCGATCTGGATGGCGATGCCGAGGTAGTACTTCGCATCTTTGAGCCGCTCCTGCCCTGCATACATGACGGCCGTATTGTTCAATGCACTCTTGTCCTGATAAGTCTGATAGCTCAGCTTCGCATCGTCGTACCGCTCCATATACCGGTACACATTCCCCTGGTTCACATTATAGAACTTCCGGCCGGGCGCAGCTGCCATTGCAAGTTTGAAATCCTCGAAAGCGCCGTCGTAGCGCGCATTGGCTTCGTTTACCTGGTGTTTCTGGTCGTGCCGGTTGCCAATGTAAGCCTGCACGATCCCATGGTTGTTGTGCAGGAAAGGCAGCTCCGGCTTTTCGCGGACGAGGCTATCGAATACCGCCATCGACTTGTCGAGCTGATCGTTTTCCAGCAGCACGATTCCCCAGCCATTCTGCGCATTGACGTTCGCCCGGTTCAGCGAAATAGCTTTTTTGAAAACCTGATAACCCTTTTTGTACATGTCAAAATGCAGCAGCAGGTTACCGTAGTTGCTCCACATCAGATCGTAGCCCTGCTCGTATTGCAACGCTTTCGCCAGGTATTGCCCCGCCTCGGAATACCGTTTCTGGTCGATCATAATGCCGCTCATACCGGCCAGCGCCTCATAGCGCACAGGATCGAGCTTGATCGCCTTCTGGAAATCTTCCTGTGCCTGGGCTGTCTTTTTCAGGTAGTATTCCGAAAATGCTTTGGTTACGAAAAGGTCGGCGAAAAACTTGTTATCCTCATTCAATGCTTTCTCCCCCTTCTTGAAATCTTTCAGCGCCAAATCGTACTTCTTTTGCCCATAATATGCGACCGCGCGCCCCAGGTAGGCAGGCAAATAAGTCGAATCCTTCTTAATCACCCTGTCAAAAAGGGTGAATGCGGTCTGATACTCGTGCTTGGTAAGGTGGGTATTCGCGATCCCCGATTGCAATGCGGGCGTTTCGCGCTTCAAAGTCGACGCCAGTTTGTAATACCGCTGTGCCTCGCCGGTCTGTTGCAGGCCGTAGCAGGAATGCGCCATTCCGAGGTAAGCATCGCCGCGAAATGTGCGGTCGTCGGTTTCAAGGTATTTTTCAAAAACAGCCTTCGCCATCCCGAACTGGTTGAGCGACAGCAGCGCATTCGCATAGCGTATCTGCGCCTTCGGATGTGTACGCGCAACTTTCTCAAAATCCTTCACCGCGCGTTTTTCGTTGCCGGTGCGCATCAGAATGTCGCCGCGTTGCAGGCGGTAAGCCATTTCGTCCTTCTGACGAATAGCAGTGGTCAGTTCATCGACTGCCTCTTCCATCCGGCCGCCGTACTTATGGACCATCCCGAGATTGAAATTCCATTTGCCTCCCGTATTTCTCGCCGAGTTGTCGGTCGCGTACCTTGCCGCTTCGTTGTACCTTTTCTGCCTGCCGAGCGCCACCAGGGTATTTACGGTTGCTGCGGAGCCGCCGGGCGCATTGAAGAAGTCTTTGCGTGCCGCATCGAATTTACCGGACAGCATTGCAAAGAGCCCGCGGTTGTAATGCAAATGCGGATCGAGTTCCCCGAGGTCGAGCGTCTCCATAATGTGCAATGCCTTTTGATAATTGCCGGAGAGCGCGAGGATAACTGCCTCATTATTCATGCGCTGGACAGAATCGGAAGGCTGGAAGGCTTGCTTGTGGTAGGCGGCGTAGGCCGCTTGTAAATTGCGGACACCGCGCTGGTATTCTTCGCCACGCAATAACGCAGGATTATTCTCCTCGAATGACTTATTGAATACGGGTAGAAGTTCTTTTACAATTCGTTGGCACTCACTAAAATCCTGAGCTGCGACCTGCGACGGCACTAACACCGTCAACATCAGCAACATACCTGTCATCACAAGTAAGTGGATTTTCTGTACCATAGGGGTGCTTAATGGCTCAAAAGCCACTAACCTACAAGTAATCCAGGAAAATTACAATTATTGCTAAGACCGTTTGATAAATTTCAGGTATAATATAATTTTTTAAATAAATAACATCATTCTAAGTAAACCACTGGTGATTAAAGTTGCACGGAGGTCAGCGCGTCGATAAATACCTTTTTATCATTAACCAAAACGGTGAGAGTGCTTTCCGAGGCGTTTTCGATGGAGATCGATTGTTTTGAAACATTCACTTTCAGCAACGCGCCCCGGAACCCGATCCGGAATGAATATCCCTCCCATTGCTCCGGAAGGTAAGGTTTGAACGATAACAGGCCCTCCGTGACACGTTGCCCCGCAAAGCCTTTCACGACGCTCATCCAGGTACCGGCCATCGAAGTAATATGTAGTCCGTCTTCGGTATCATTATTGTAATCGTCCAAATCCAGGCGGGCGGTCCGCAGGTACATTTCATAGGCCTTTTCACGCAGGCCGAGCCCGGCGGCAAGGATCGAATGGACACAAGGCGACAACGACGACTCGTGTACGGTCATCGGTTCATAAAACTCGAAATTGCGGCGGATCGTCCCTGCATCGAATTCGTGCTCGAAGAAGTAAAGGCCCTGCAAAACGTCGGCTTGCTTGATAAAACACGACCGTAGTATCCTGTCCCATGACCACCGCTGGTTAATAGGCCGTTGTTCGGCAATATCGGTGACGGTGAGCAGTTCTTTATCGAGGAAGCCCTGCTGCTGCAAATACACCTGGCGGTTTTCATCAAACGGGTAATGCATATTATCGACAATATGCCTCCAGTCCGCGAGCTCGGTATTGAGTTGCAGGTTTGTTTTGAAAATCACTTCATTCAGCTTCCGGGAATCTTCTTTCCAAAGCTTATCGATCACTTCCAGCGTGTAGCGAAGCGTCCAGCAGGCTATGTAATTGGTATACCAGTTGTTGTTGACGTTGTTTTCGTACTCGTTCGGGCCGGTCACACCCAGCATTACATACTGCCCCTTATCCTCCGACCAGTTGATCCGCTGCTTCCAGAACCGCGAAATACCGATCAGCACTTCCAGGCCCCAGTCGGTGACGTAGCTTTCGTCGCCCGTGTAGCGGGTGTAATCGTAAATAGCGTACGCAATAGCGCCGTTCCGGTGAATTTCCTCGAAAGTGATTTCCCATTCATTATGGCATTCCTCGCCATTCATGGTTACCATTGGATATAGGGCTGCTCCATCGGTAAAACCTAGCTTTCCTGCATTCTCAATGGCTTTTTGCAAATGCTTGTAACGGTACACCAGCAGGTTGCGCGCTACTTTGTCGTCGGCCGTGGAGAGGTAGAACGGAATGCAGTAAGCCTCGGTATCCCAATAGGTGCTGCCGCCGTATTTCTCGCCGGTAAAGCCCTTGGGGCCGATGTTCAGGCGCTCGTCCTCGCCGGTGTAGGTTTGTCCCAAATGGAAGATATTGAACCGGATCCCCTGCTGTGCGGCCACGTCGCCGGCGATGGTAATGTCGTTCTTCTCCCACTTGCCCGCCCACGCCTGCACCTGCTCCGCGTACATGCGATCGAAACCTTTTTCGGCAATGCGG
>CAMLNK010000422.1 GCA_946481035.1 uncultured Dyadobacter sp.
TTTGTTGCAAAGCCGGTTCTCCAACCGATTCTGGGCAATGAAGAGATGTACCGTCAGCTCATGGAGCAGCGCAAGAAGCTGGTCCCGGCGTGGATGCAGCTTATGCTGGATCAGGGTTAGTTACCCTATTTTTTTAGCCAAAAATTAATCAAATGATTAAATAAAACGAATAAATAAAATGATTAATGGATTTAAAATATTGCTGTTGATTGCCGGTTTGGCGCTGGGCGTCACGCGATTGCAGGCGCAAAGCAAGGCGCTGACCATCCGGGAAGCTTACCAGCTCGCCCGAAAGAATTACCCCATGATCCGGCAGCAGGGACTGATCGAAAAGACGCGGGACTATTCGGTAAGCAACGCCGCGAAGGGCTATTTGCCACAGGTTACGGTGCAGGGACAGGCTACCTACCAATCTGCGGTGACGGAGTTTAAACTGCCGGTTTCGATCCCCGGAGTCGAGTTTCCCAGCATCAGTAAGGACCAGTACAAGATCTACGGTGAAGTAAACCAGACGATTTACGACGGCGGCAACATCCGTACGCAGGTCCGCTCGCACGAGGCGAATGCGCAGGTGGAATCGCAGAGGCTGGAAGTAGAACTGTACAAGCTCAACGAGCGGGTGAACCAGTTGTTTTTCGGGATATTAATGCTGGATGAACAATTGAAACAGAGCGACTTGCTGAAAAAGGATATTAACCTGGGTATTCGTAAAGTACAGGCTTTGATCGACAACGGGACCGCATTTAAAAGCAACGCGAATACATTGAAAGCAGAATTGCTCAAAGCCGACCAGCGCACGATCGACCTGAATGCCAGCCGGAAAGCCTATCTGGAAATGCTGGGATTGCTGACAGGCCAGGCACTGGGGGACTCGGCCGTGCTGGAAAGGCCGGTGAATCTGGTGGCGGGCAATGATATTAACCGCCCGGAACTCAGATTGTACGACGCCCAGAACCGCAGCCTGGATGTTCAATCGCAATTGCTCGACGTGCGCAACCGTCCGAAACTCAACTTCTTCTTTCAGGGAGGTTACGGACGGCCCGCGCTGAATATCCTCAGCAATGGTTTCGATCCCTATTACATTACCGGCGTGCGGCTTAACTGGTCACTTTCAGGGCTGTATACTATTAAAAAAGACCGCGAGCTGATCCGGAATAACCGGGATGCGGTTCAACTTCAGAAAGAGACTTTTCTTTTCAATACCAACCTGGCTGCCCGGCAGCAGAACGCAGAACTCGACCGTTTCGGCCGACTGCTGACGACCGATGAAGAGATCATTACCCTCCGCGAAAGCATCAAAACCACCGCGGCCGCCCAGCTGGAAAACGGCGTGATCAATACCAACGATTTCCTGCGGGAGGTGAATGCCGAAGACCAGGCGCGGCAGAATAAGATCCTGCACGGCATTCAGCTGCTGATGTCGCAGTACAACCTGGACAACACCCTGGGAAGCCATATTGAATAAGCATTTAAATACAACCTCATGAAAACATATTCTTATCTGATCATATTGGCTGCGGGCATGGCGGCTTGCAATGGAAAAGAGAACCCGTACGACGCTTCCGGCACATTCGAAGCCGTGGAAACGATCGTTTCCGCCGAGGCGACGGGCCGCATTATGGTACTGAACCTGGAAGAAGGCCAGCAGCTGAAAGCCGGCCAGACCGTGGGTTATATCGATAGCCTGCAGTTGTCGTTGCGCAAAAAGCAGCTTGAAGCGCAGATAAGGGCTACCGGCAGCCGCGTGCCCGATATTGTAGCCCAGACCAATGTTTACAAACAGCAGATCGCCGTATCGCAGGTGCGGCTCGATAACCTGCTCCACGAGCAAAAACGGGTTCAAAACCTGCTGAAAGCCGACGCGGCGACGCCCAAGCAGCTCGACGACATTAATGCACAGGTCGAAGAATTGCAAAAGCAACTGGATGTGATCCGTAAACAGGATGCTGCACAAACCTCCGTTCTGAAAACGCAAACTTCCGGCCTGCGGGCAGACGTGCAGCCATTAGTTGTTCAGATCGAGCAGATTAATGATCAGATTTCAAAGTCGAAGATTGTCAACGAAGTGAACGGCACTGTGCTTACCAAATACGCCGAAGCCAACGAAGTAGCTGCTGCCGGGAAGCCTTTGTACAAGATCGCAGACCTTTCGACGATCATACTGCGTGCTTATGTAACGGGCGACCAGCTGACGGGCATTAAGCTCAACCAACAGGTGAAAGTGTTCGTAGACAGTGCCGACGGCCAGTACCGCGAGCTGCCGGGAACGATCGAATGGATCAGCAACAAGGCGGAGTTTACACCTAAAACCATTCAGACGAAGGACGAACGCGCCAATCTGGTTTACGCGGTGAAGATCAGGGTAAAGAACGACGGGTACTTGAAAATAGGGATGTACGGTGAAGTCGCATTGAAATAATGGAAGCGGTTGTTGTCAAAAATCTGGTCAAAACGTACGGGAAAGAGCAGACCGTAGCGGTGGACGATGTGTCGTTTTCCGTAGACCGGGGCGAGGTTTTCGGACTGATAGGCCCGGACGGTGCCGGCAAGACGAGCATATTCCGGATGCTGACGACGCTGCTCCTGCCGGATAGCGGCTCGGCCACCGTCGACGGCCATGATATTGTGAAGGATTTCAGGCAGATACGCAGCTCGGTAGGGTACATGCCGGGTAAGTTTTCGCTCTACCAGGACCTTACCATTGAAGAAAACCTGCATTTCTTCGCTACCGTATTTGGTACTACGATAGAGGAAAATTACCATTTGATCAAAGACATTTACGTACAGATCGAGCCGTTCAAAAACCGTCGCGCGGGGAAGCTCTCGGGCGGCATGAAGCAGAAGCTCGCATTGTGCTGCGCATTGATCCATAAACCGACCACATTGTTTCTCGACGAGCCTACAACGGGCGTCGACCCGGTTTCGAGGAAGGAGTTTTGGGAAATGCTCAGGAGGCTGAAAGAACAGAACATTACGATCCTCGTTTCGACGCCCTATATGGACGAGGCTTCGCTTTGCGACCGCATTGCATTGATCCAGGGTGGTAAAATACTGTCTATCGACACGCCGCAAAGCATCATCAATGCCTATCCCGACCGCCTGCTGGCCATTAAAGCCAATGAAATGTACCACCTGCTGAAAGTCCTGGAAAAGCATCCGGGCGTTCTGAACAGTTACGCATTCGGTGAGTACGCGCACGCGACGTTCCGCGACGCGGATACGCGCGCATTGCAGGCATATCTGCGCGGGCATGGGCTCACGGGCGTGGAAGTGAAGGATGCCGAGGTGACGATCGAGGATTCATTTATTAAATTATTACATTAAAACCGTCATGGCCATGATGCAGGACGACAAAGTGATAGTCTGCGAGAAGCTTACCAAGCGCTTCGGGGACTTTATAGCCACCAACGAAATCACATTCGACGTACATAAAGGGGAGATATTCGGCTTCCTTGGTGCTAACGGTGCCGGCAAAACCACCGCCATGCGGATGCTGTGCGGGCTATCTTCGCCCAGCTCGGGCAAAGCGACCATTGCCGGCTATGATGTGTATACCCAAACCGAGCAGATCAAGAAGAATATCGGCTACATGAGCCAGAAGTTTTCGCTATATGAAAACCTGACAGTCCTGGAAAACATCGAGTTTTTCGGTGGGATTTACGGACTTTCCGACGAGCGGATCAAATCCAAAACCGAAGAGTTGCTCCAAAGGCTTGGATTAAAATCCGAGGCGAACAAGCTGGTTGCTTCTCTGCCGCTGGGCTGGAAACAGAAACTTTCCTTTTCGGTAGCCGTGCTGCACGAGCCTAAAATCGTGTTTCTCGACGAGCCCACCGGCGGCGTCGATCCCGTAACGCGGCGACAGTTCTGGGACATGATCTACGAGGCCGCCGACAGCGGCATTACGGTGTTCGTCACCACGCATTATATGGACGAGGCCGAGTATTGCAATCGTATATCCATTATGGTGGATGGCAAAATGGAAGTGCTCGACACGCCCACGAATCTGAAAAACAACTTTCATGCGCGTTCGATGGACGAAGTATTTTACCAACTCGCGCGCGGCGCGAAAAGAGGAGACTAGCCATGAAACAGTTTCTCGCATTTGTCAGGAAGGAATTTTACCACGTGCTCCGCGACCGCCGTACGCTGCTGATCCTCTTTGGAATGCCGATTGCCCAGATATTGATTTTCGGTTTCGCATTGACCAACGAGGTGAAGGATTCCGAAATCCTGGTCGTGGATTATGCCAAAGACAATGCTTCGCAGGAACTGCTGATGAAGATCGGGTCGAGCCGGTATTTCAATATCCGGCAGGCCGCATTGAGTCACAAGGAAATACTGGGTACATTTCAGAAGGGTAAAATCAAGGCGGTAGTCGTGTTCCCTGTGAATTTTAATGAGGATTTACTGCATCACAACAAGGCTCAGATCCAGATTATTACCGACGCCAGCGATGTGAATACAGCGAATATGATCACGAATTACTTGTCGTCGATCATCATGGATTACCAGAATGAGGTCAACCAAAACCTGGAAATACCTTACCGCATTACGCCCGAAGTACGCATGCTCTACAACCCGCAGCTCAAAGGCGCGCACGGTTTTGTGCCGGGCGTGATGGCGCTCGTGCTGCTGCTGGTTTCGGTGATGATGACGGCCATTTCCATCGTCCGCGAAAAGGAAACGGGTACCATGGAAATCCTGCTCGTATCGCCGTTCAAACCTGTGCTGGTGATTTTTGCCAAAGCATTTCCCTACCTCGCATTGTCGCTCGTGAATGTGACGGCGATATTACTGCTGAGTGTTTTTGTCCTCGATTTGCCGGTGAAAGGGAGCGTGGCGCTGCTGTTCGCAGAAAGCACTTTGTTTATCATTACCTGTCTGGCATTGGGCATTTTTATTTCGATTAAAACCTCCTCTCAACAAATAGCGATGTTCATTTCG
>CAMLNK010000423.1 GCA_946481035.1 uncultured Dyadobacter sp.
CACCGATCTCGTCGGCACATTTAAATCGGCGGGAATCCGGGTTTCTGTTTTTGTAGATCCCGACGAAGAAATGGTAGAAGGTGCCAAAATCTGCGGCGCCGATCGCGTGGAGCTTTATACCGAGCCTTTTGCAGCCGGTTATTTTGAAAATCGCCAGAAAGCGGTGCTGCCGTTTATTAAAGCAGCCGAGAAGGCACGGGAAGTAGGCCTCGGACTAAATGCCGGCCACGACCTCAGCCTGGACAATTTGCATTTCCTCAAACAAAGCATTCCATGGCTGGATGAAGTTTCCATCGGCCACGCATTGATCTGCGATGCATTATATATAGGTTTGGAAAATACGATCCAGATGTATTTGCGGGAGTTGGAGTTGTAAAGCATTACTGTCAGCCTGAGCGGAGTCGAAGGCGTTATGCACATCGCCTTCGACTCCGCTCAGGCTGACAGTAACATACTTACCACCCCGTCCGATACTCCCGTTTCACAAACCGGTTGGCCACATCGAAATTAGTGATCTTCATATTTGCCCCATCCCACATCAGCCGCTGGCGCCCCGGGAATGTAAAGCCTTTACCATCCGCCTTCGCCTCGCGGTGCAGGTAGGAACGCACAGCCAGGTTACCCATCAACACAATCTCCGTCAACGGCCCCGACTGGTCGAACGAAGAACTCGTATAAGCTCCGTATCCTTTTTTACAAGCTTGCACAAATTGCTGCTGATGCCCCTGCCAGCCTCCTTGCACTAATGCACGCGGCTTAGTTGCGATGCGCACGTTCGCGAATTTCTTCTCGGGCCATAGGCGCGGGTTTTCGCCGAACATTTCGGCGCTGATAATGCCTTTTGTACCTATAAATAAGATCCCGCCATCAACACTGCCGAACACGGTTTTATAGTCACAGCCATCCGGCAGCTGCGGGCGCATTCCGCCGTCATACCAGTTCAGGTTGATTTCCTTGCCGGGCGTTTTCGAAGGGAATTTTAAATGGATATTCGCTGAAGGCGGCGCGACGTCGTCGAAGAAGGCCTGCTGGAAGAAATCGGCGTAAACGGAGCCGACGCTGCATTCCACTGATGTGGGGTAACCTAATTTCAATGCGCGAAAGGGCACGTCGAGGAAGTGGCAGCCCATATCGCCCAATGCGCCGGTGCCGAAGTCCCAGTACCCACGCCAACGGAACGGCATGTAAGCTTCGTGGTAATCACGCTTCGGAGCGGTACCGAGCCACAAATCCCAGTCGACGCCCGCAGGAACGGGTTGCGACTCGCCTTTGTCTTTGGGAGATTTCACGCCCTGCGGCCAAACGGGCCGGTCGGTCCACACTTCGATCGTATGTACATCCCCGATTGCGCCTGACTGCACGAGCGCTTCCGTGTTGCGTGTGCCGTCGCTGCTGCTTCCCTGGTTGCCCATTTGCGTTACTACCTTAAACTTTTTCGCAGCCTGGGTAAGCATCCGCGCTTCCCAAATGTCCTTGGTCAATGGTTTTTCAACATACACATGTTTCCCCAGCTCCATCGCAGCGATCGCGACGGGATAATGCATATGATCGGGTGTGGTAACGATGACCGCGTCGAAGGTCTTTGCCTCCTTCTCTAACATTTTGCGGTAATCCTTATAATAAGGAGCTTTGGGAAATTGCTTGCGGTATTTTTCGGATTGGCGGTCGTCGACATCACAAAGCGCGACGATGTTTTCCGTACCATTATTGTAGGCCTGCTGGATATTGAAGTCCGCCTTGCCGCCGCAGCCCACGGCTGCGATGTTGAGCTTGTCGCTTGGAGAAGTGAAGCCCCGCCCCAGCACATGCCGCGGGACGATCATGAAACCGCCGGCCACCAATGCACCGGCTTTGATAAAATCCCTTCTTTTAGCGGTAGTTCCGGATGCCTTTTCGTGGTTGTCCATGCTTGTGTGATCGTTTGTTGAAAACTGATGGTATCCAGAAAAAGGCACCCGGCCCGAAAGCCTACTATCGGCGTCCGAAGGTTTCTGCGATCTTCATCGCCACGCCCATGTCGCCGTCTATCTTCAGTTTTCCGGTCATGAGCGCCATCATTGCGTTCAGGTCGCCGTCAATGAGTTTCAATGCATTTTTTACCGAAACTTCGAAAGTACAATCGGCTTCGGCATCGGTGTTGGAAACGCTGTTGGGTACGGATTTACCATCGACAAACAGGACTCCTTCGTCGGTCACAAATTTGGCTGTGGCATCCAGTCCGCTATCGGTCCCCAGGATATTTGCAATGCGTTCAGTCAGAATTTGAAGGCTCATAAGTACTGTTTGTTAGAAAGTTTGAGTTTTTATTGGATTAAAAAACGACAAATGTAGGTCGACTGGAAGAATATTCAAATGCCTTTGGTGTTTTCACCGAAAACGGCAAATTTTACATCCTTCATCAGAAAACCTGCTGATCTGTTATTAACTGAATGAGTGCACCTGTGAATCGCCCCACGTTCCTTACGATTTTGTGTTTTCTTACCTTTATGAGTGCTGTTTCGGGCCTTTGGACCCAATCCGAAAGACTCTGGAACCCCGGTATCACTGCCGACAAAACCCGCGAAACGTTTGAGGCAGTCCGTGAAAACCTGGAAAAACAGGGCAACACCGCCCAGGCCAAAACAATGGATGAGATGTTCGAAGCGGTGATCGGGCAGACTACGGCCGAGAATATCAAAACCGGGGCCATTATCATGCTCATTTTCGAATCGCTTTCGCTGTATGCAGCCTACCTGATGTGGAACCTGCAACGACGCGGCTATTACCTCTATCTCGGGGGAATGGCAGTGGCATTTTTTGCCCCATTACTGATGATCGGCGGATGGATGGGCGTCATTACAGCCATGGCAGGCGTATTTTTCAGTATGTTCATGGCGATCCTTTACGCATTCAACCTGAAACACATGTATTAAAGCCCTGAAACCCACCTCTTGCTCATTCCGGGGCGCCGCGCAACGTCCGGATGTTGCCAATAATTGTAAATAGGATTGTAAGGTCTTGCATTCCACGAAGAAAACTTTTTATTTTGCGCACTAATTTGAATCGAGAAAATGGCTTTAATTAACAAAATCAGAGAAAAATCCGGGATAGCCGTCACGGTTATCGCTATCAGTTTAATTCTTTTTATGGTTGGAGGCGATTTGCTGGGCCCTAATTCCCTTCTGGGCAGCAACGACAACCAAACAGTGGGAGAGATTGCCGGGAAAGAAATTAATATCAAAGATTTTCAAAGCCGGGTGGACGGGTTCCGTCAGAACTACGAGGCTCAATCGGGCCGCAGCCTGAACGAAGGCGAGCTGGCTAATCTGAGAGATCAGGCCTGGAACCAGTTCGTGGTGGACATTGCTTACAAAAAGCAATACGACAAGCTGGGTCTCGCGGTGACCGACGAGGAACTGTACGACATGGTACAGGGCAACCACATCAGCCCATCGATTCTCCAAGCATTTTCAGATCCAACCACCGGCCGTTTCGACAAGAACGCCGTGATAAACTATCTGAAAAACCTCAAAACACTTCCATTGGAGCAACAGAAATCATGGGAGAATTTTGAAAAGAGCCTTCGTGAAGAACGGACCCGTGCGAAATACGAAAACCTGCTTCGCCTCTCGACGTACACTCCGAAAGCACAAGCTGAAAAGGAGTACGTAGCGCAGAATACCAAAGCCAATCTCCGCTATCTGTATGTACCTTATTTCTCGGTTGTAGATACTACCATTAAAGTAACCGACGCGCAGCTGCAAGAATACCTGAGCGCGCACAAAAAAGAATATAAAGGAACCGACACCCGTTCGATCGAGTACGTAACGTTCCCGGTTCAGCCTGCGAAAGACGACAGTGCTGCATTGTATACCGAAATTAAAGAACTCGCACGCGGCCTTGCCACTGCGCAAAGCGACTCTGCATTTGCTGCAATGAACAGCGACATCCCGATGCCGATCAACCAGTCGTACGCTACCATGAGCGACCAGTTGAAAGAGGCTGTGAAGACGTTCGTTCCGGGTGGTGTTTACGGACCTTACCGCGAAGGCAATACCTATTATATCTACAAATACGGCGGTACCCGCTCCGATACTGTTTCATCTGCCAAAGCGAGCCACATCCTGATCCGTGCTGAAAACCAGTCGGACTCTGCGAAAACGGCTGCACGCGTGAAAGCGGAAGGTATCCTGGCGCAAATCAAGGCAGGTGCTAACTTCGAAGCATTGGCTGCTACTTCGAGCGCTGACCCTGGTTCGGCACAACGCGGCGGTGACCTGGGTTACTTCCAGAACAACGGCGCGATGGTGAAGCCATTTGAAGAAGCTGTTTTCTCGGCAACTGCTCCCGGCCTGATCCCACGTTTGGTAGAAAGCCAGTTCGGTTTCCACATTATTAAAGTAACCGCTCCGAAATCGAATACGCTCTACCGCATTGCTGCTATTGGCAAGACAATCGCCCCAAGCCAGGCAACACGTGACGAAGCGTACAGAAGAGCCGACGAATTTGCGAACGCTGTGAAAAGCCGCGAGCAGTTCGAAGAGGCTGTGAAGAAAAACAAAGCGCTCGTTCTGGCAAATGCAAACCGCATTCCTGAATCGGCTACGAATATCAATGCGATCCAGAATGCACGCGAAATCGTGAGATGGGCATTTAAAGAAGATACCAAGCCTTCGAACGTATCTCCGGTGTTCGAAACCGAAGAACAATATGTAGTGGCTGTTCTGACAGGCAAATCGGATGCGAAAGATGTGAAAGTGGATGATTTCCGAGACGAGCTGACTACCAAAGTTCGTAACCAGCTTAAAGCTGAGCAAATCACCGCCAAACTGAAAGGTGCAACCGGCTCACTCGAAGACATCGCGAAAAAATACGGTGCAGGTGCATTGGTTGAATCGGCCAACGATATTTCTCTGGCAACCGGCTTCCTGACCAGCGCAGGTTTCGATCCTATCGCTCTTGGAAAA
>CAMLNK010000424.1 GCA_946481035.1 uncultured Dyadobacter sp.
AGAAATCCGGTAATTTTTACCGGATTTTATAAAAATTATTCCAGAAACCCAAAAACGCGGGAACTTTTTAACTTATTGGGCTGAAATTTTCTTCACTTTCGACTCGTCGATATTGAATGCTTTCACTACCGCTTCGTAATTGTTCAGATCCACTTCCGCATTCGCGCGGCCCTTTAGAAAATCGGATGGTACCACTACTACTCGGAATTCGAAACCGCGGGTCCAGTCGGTAGCCACATTGGCAAGATTCACATTGCCGTCCATGAAAATCATCATGTCCTCATCGGTTCTATCGAAATTATAGGTGATCGTACCGTTGGGATTGGTAAGGAATGCAGTCTGAGGAAGCGGGCGGTAGGCTTTAAGGCCACCTGCGTCGTTCCAATATACATACACCAGCACCGCGTCCGATGGCAGAACCTCGATGTTTTGCTGCTTAAAATTCAGTGTATAGGAATATTCGTTGGCGGCGGTAAAGTCAACTTTTACGATGTCGAAGGTGATGCCCAGCACATCGCCTCCCTGCGGCCCCGGATCGCCTTTCGGGCCACGGCAGCTTTGGAATAACGCAACGACAGCGAGTAACAGCAGGGGCAAGAGTTTTCTGTTCATGACTTGTGAGTTGAAAAAATTGAGAAATCTGTTAAAAAATTTGTGATTAGATGATGATGCAATTATAAAGTTTAAATCCCGATCGGGCATTAACCTTTGTTAACTAAAAAATGCCGTTCCATGCATCGCGGGCAGGCATACACTGGAACAGAGGACGGTAAGTAATTATTGTGTTTTTAATGAAGGGATTGTTTGCGTAGATATGGAATGCATGCTACTTTTCCCGAAAACAACGATTTTAGGATCAACTAACATTAAAAGCAACAACGATGATTAACCGTAAAGCAACAGCCATTTGGAAAGGTACCGGCAAAGAAGGTACAGGTACGATCAGCACGCAGAGCACAGTCCTTGAAAACACCCAGTACTCTTTCAATACCCGTTTTGCGGATGGCAAGGGCACAAACCCCGAAGAGCTGGTTGCCGCTGCACACGCCGGATGTTTCGCGATGAAACTGAGCTTCGAGCTGAATGCGGCCGGTTTCACAGCCGACGAGTTGAACGCTACTGCTACTATTTCTCTGGACCCGGCTCAGGGCAAGGTTGTTAAAAGTGCGATCGATCTGAAAGCGCAGGTTCCCGGCATCAGCGCTGAGCAGTTCGCGCAGGTTGCCGACAAGGCAAAAAAGGAATGCCCTATTTCTCAACTGCTCAATGCAGAAATCGTATTGAACGCTGAGCTGGTATAATTCAGTGAGCCGGTTTGTCGGGCTGCGAGGGCCTGGCAAGCCGGTTTCAATCTATAAAAAGATCGCTTGCGATGCGGTCGGCAAAGAGCTTACCGGCTTCGGTGAGCAGTAATATCCCCGAATCTTCCCTGATCCAGCCTTTCCGGCTCATTCTTCCCAGCTCCTCGCGGGCGTATAGTGCGAACTTGCCCGCCGAAAGTATTTCAAGTTTTTGCAATTCAACCCCCCATTTGGTGCGAAGGCCTGTCAGCAGGTATTCATTCGTTTGATCAGCCGGTGAAAGCGTTTCTATCGTCGCTGGGATGGCGTCTTGTTGAAGCGCTTGCAGGTATTTGGCATTGTTGGAAACATTGTACTCGCGGCTTGCGCCATTGTACGAGTGTGCGCTTGGGCCCACGCCCAGGTAGGGATGCTGTTTCCAATAGGAGCTGTTATGCTTGCTGTAACGGCCACTTCTGGCAAAGTTGGAGATCTCGTACTGCTCATAGCCATTCTCGCCCAGGGATCTGACGAGTATTTCAAACTGCTGGGCCGCATACTCTTCCTCGATGGGCCTGATCTTGTTCTTTTTCAGCCAGCTGCCAAAGGCGGTTTGCGGCTCGATCGTCAGGCAGTAAGCCGAAATATGCGGTACATTCAGCGTGAATGCTTTGGACAGATCACTTAGCAGGATGGCATGGTCCCCGGAAGGGATCGCGTAGATAAGGTCGATGGAAATATTGTCGATACCCGCCTTTTGCGCCAGCTTGACGCACTGCTCGGCTTCGACTGCCGTATGCGCCCGGTTCATAAAGCGCAGATGCGGCTCATGAAACGACTGGATGCCAATGCTCAGGCGGTTAATGCCTGCACGGGCAAACATTTCTAGCGAGGCCGCGCTGAGATCATCAGGGTTTGCTTCCAGGGTTATCTCGGCACCAGGCGCTACCCGGAAATGCTTATGAATGCATTCCAGCAGCAAACGCAGCTCCCGCTCATCAAGCAGCGAGGGCGTGCCGCCGCCGAAGTAAATGGTTTCCATATCCCCGGCAGGCAAATAAGCCTTCCTTAAAGCGATTTCCCGCGCGATGGCCTCTACCATGGCAGTTTTGCCGGCGGTGTTGGTACTGAAATGGAAGTCGCAATAATGGCAAGCCTGTTTGCAAAAGGGGATATGGATGTATAAATGCATTATTTTGAATTTTTCTGCCACTCCCAGCCGATCTTCACACCGGCCCAGAGGTTGTTTTTCGGAGCGCCGTTGTAGTAACGGTTGCCGAATGCGTTCAGATCGTAGCCAAGGCTGTAAATACCCGCGTTCACCTTCTCTGCGGATGCCGACAGCTCGCTGTAAAAATGCTGTCCCCAGCTCTTTTTCCAGCTCACTCGCGCCATCCATTGGTTATAAGCCGTGTTTTTGACTGTATTCGCATCATTCAGGTAAAACGAATCGCCGTGCTGGTAGGTCAGAAACGCGGAAATACCGTATTTAAGCAGCACATCCAGGCCCGTCGATTGAGAGAAACGCGGAATGCCAGGGATCAGTTTCCCGCTCAGGTCTGCATCCGCCTGCCGGAATTCCTCGTAGGTGTATTTAGTATAAGTGCCTGTATTCCATAGTTTGAGCATCGCAGGAAGTTTCGGGTCGGAAAGAATGTCCCAGCCGATGGTCCATTCCAGGCCGTTCTGCCTTGTTTTGCCCGCATTGACAAAATACTCGGCGCCGGCCTCATCGAGCCTGCGCACGATCGCGTTGCGGAGCCCGAAGTGATACAAACTGATTTCCCCCGAAATGACTTTCCCAACCTTGCGGATACCGATTTCGGTGTTATTGCCTTTTTCTGCTTCCAGATCCTTGCGGAAACCACCCGCCGAAGGGCGTACCTCCTGCAAGGTAGGAGGGGAGAACCCGCCGCTGTACGAGGCGGTAACCGACCAGTTCCCGGCGATAACCTTGTTGGCCGCAAAGCGCGGAATGAATATACCGTCGAAGGTCTTCTGGTCTTCGTAGAAAGGAAGCGCGAAATAGCGCTCGTATTTGTATTTGGAGGTGTTATAGCTTAAACCGGCGCTTAAAGTAAGGTCTGTCAGCAAAGTTGCTTCCAACTGGCTGAAAACTGAAAGATTGGCCGTGCGAATGTCCTCGACGGTCTGCTGCTTGTCGGCTACGCCGCCTTTGTTATCGTAATTGCGCTGCGCGGATTTGCCGTATTGCCACTCGAAACCGCTGGTCCAGTTGGTTTTTACATTACCCCATTCTGATTTGTTTTGCCAGATATTGCGCCCGCCGATGCCGTTTTCATCCCTTTTTTCGAAGTTGGAAATAAATGGGTTGGCAAAGTCGGTGAAAGTCAGATACAATGCAGTAGACTGGGTCCATTTGTCCGAGAGCTGCAACACATAATTACCGCCCAGCAGCGCCAGCCTGGTGTAAATGGCGGCCTTTTGCGCCTCGCTGCCCGGAACTGTGGCTGTCGACTGGCGGGCCAGTTTGGGATTGGTCTGGTACTGGGCCAGATTGATGCCGCCCGGGGTTTGATAGTACAAATCCGAATACATCCCCAGCAGTGACAGTGTTCCTTTTTCGCCGATATTGGAAGAGGAGCTAAACCGGATCGCATCGCGTACCATGCCGCTATGATCGCGGTAGCCGTCCTGCTCGCTATGGCCGTATTGAATTGAAATATCACCAATCTGTAACGTGGAATTGCGGCTCTGGAAGCCGTATTTGCCAAAGCTCATGCTTTGCTCAGCCCTGTTCTGAAACTGATTATCGGGGCGGCTCTGCATCAGCACCACGCCGCCCGTACCGGCGCCGTAAAGACTGCTGCCCGGACCTTTAATCACTTCCATGCTCTGGATCGCGCCATAATCGACCGAGTTTAACGGCGTATTACCGCTCGCGTCGGTGAAAGGGATGCCATTCCAGTAGAATTTCACGTTGCGCACGCCAAATGGGGACCGTATAAGGCTTCCGCGGACCGAAAAACGGTAGCTGCCCGGCGAGCGCTCTTCCATACGTACGCCCGGGATCGTGTTGACTGCATTGGCCCAGGTGTAATTGGAAAACCTGCCCAGCGAGCGCGGCGTAAGCATTCCGACAGTGGCGGTGGTGGTAAGTGGGTCTTTTTCGGATTCAAATGCATGCACGGTAATCTCGCCCAGCTGGCGGGCTTGCAGCGAATCGCTTTGGGCTGATGCCGGGGAGTCGTGGAAAAAGAGGAATGCAGCAAGAGCACCGGTAATAGAGATTTTGAGCATATAGGTTTAGGAGTATATTAATAAAATGCAAAGCTGATCATAAATGCCAACAGTTTCAATACATCACTATGGGCTTAACCGCCCGGTCTGGCGCGAAGTTCAACGACTTCCGGCGGTCTGAGAAGAATTTTCCACAAAAAGAGCGTCTATTTCGGCCTGGCGCACTGGTAAGATTTTTGCTCAGCCCAATGCATTCACACATTAGTTACAACAAACCTTAATACCCAAAAACATGAAAAAGATCACCTGGATTGTCGCTTCTCTGCTGCTGGCCGGTACACTTTCGCTGACGGGCTGTTCAGACAAAACAAAAGACTCCGCCAAAGAAACCGTGGAGGAAGCCAAAAACGATATGGACGAAAATGTGGCCGAAGCCAAAGC
>CAMLNK010000425.1 GCA_946481035.1 uncultured Dyadobacter sp.
AGGGCTTATCGTGCATTCGGGTGATGTGCTGAATGGGCGGAAGCCTTTTTACGAGATCATGCCCGATTGGTGGCTGCTGCCGGGGATCGGTATCGCTACTACCGCCGCCATTATTGCCAGCCAGGCGTTGATCAGCGGCTCATTCACGCTTATTTCGGAGGCGATCCGCCTTAATTTCTGGCCGAAAGTGCGGCTGGTATACCCAAGCGACCAGAAAGGGCAGCTGTATGTACCGAGCGTGAACTGGCTGCTCTGGGCGGGCTGTATCGGTATTGTGTTGTATTTCAAAGAATCCTCCCATATGGAGGCCGCGTACGGGCTCGCGATCACGCTTACGATGATCATGACGACGATCCTGATGTCGGTGTATCTGTATGTGAAACGTGTGAGCAAATGGATTGTGGTGGTTTTCCTGGTGGTTTATCTGGCTATCGAAGGTTCTTTCCTCGCTGCTAACCTGCTGAAATTCACGCATGGCGGCTGGGTTTCGCTGGTACTGGCTACTGTGATCGGGCTGGTGATAACCGTTTGGTTAAAAGCATATTACATTAAAATGCGCCTCACGGAGTTTGAAAGCCTTGAAAAGTACATTGGCCCGTTGAAGGAACTGAGCAACGACATCAGCATTCCCAAATACTCGACGCATTTGATATTTATGTCGAATGCGGCGCGGGAGAGCGAGATCGAGAACAAGATCATCTATTCGATCTTTTACAAACGGCCGAAACGCGCCGATATCTACTGGTTTGTGCACGTGGAAACCACGGACGAACCTTACACAATGGATTACCATGTGAATATCCTGGCCGAGGACGATGTGATCAAGGTAACGTTCCGCCTCGGTTTCCGGATCGAGCAGCGCATCAATCTTTTCTTCCGTAAAGTGGTGGAAGATATGGTACTTAACAAAGAGGTGGACATTACCAGCCGCTACGAATCGCTGAGCCGGCAGAATATCACGGGGGACTTCCGTTTCATCGTGCTCGAACGCTATTTGTCGATTGAAAACAACCTGCCTTTTATGGAGGACATGATCATGAAGATCTATTTTGGGATTAAAAGCATTACTACCTCGGAGGATAAATGGTTTGGCCTCGATAGCAGCTCAGTGAAGGTCGAGAAAGTACCTTTGGTGCTGACACCCAGCGAGAAAATTCGGATGAAAAGGGTATATGGTTAAGGAGTTGGCTACGAAGTATTTCGAATCTCAAAATCTATTTTAAACCTCACATTTATCCAGCGGTTTATCGCCCACTATGGGTATATCGATGCGCATTTTGTGGATGAGAACCCGGAGACCCAACAGGGCAAATGCTATTGGACGCTTCGGCCCACCGTTCGTTTCTGGAACGCTTTTAGTGCAAATAGCCGCCTAGTATTGGTAACTTTTGTTCACTTAACCAGAATGGACCATGAAATACCTTGCATGCATACTCACTATGCTTCTGGGGATTGCCGGGGCATTTGCACAAAATCCGGTGACGCCGGAGCCATCTGTACCACAACCAGTACCGCAAACAAGTCCTGTTCCGACAACAGCACCTGAAACGAAGCCAGAATTTAATTCGCCACAATCGCCTGCCCGGCCTGCTCAGATTCCGTCCGAGGATACGCTCATCAAAGGACAAAAAAGCTCAGGAGCCGTAATACATGACACGCTGATGCCTACCGATAACAAGCGAAAAGACCGTTCGGAACGCAGGAAAAATCGCAAAGGAACTGCTGAAACCGATGATACTACTTCGGCACAGCCCCAAACCGATCCTGCGAGAAAGCCCTGATGCCAAAAGATTCGAACTTAAAAAGCCCGGAAGTGATTCCGGGCTTTGGTGTTTAGTGTCGGGTAAAGAGCAGGTTTTCGGAATCAGTGTGTGTGATTAAGGGACGGGTAGGCGTAGAGATCGCTCTGCCGTTGTGTGGCAGGTTCCAGGTCGTCCTCCCAAAACGGCTGTGTGATGACCGCTTTGTTCTGGTTGACCCACGTGCACCAAACCTTCCCGCTGTACACCCGTCTGCTGGCGGGATGCGCGGCCGATCCGTTGTGATGAGCCACGGTTTCTACGATCTGGTACTCGTCGACCTGCATGAGCTGGTTGCCGCCTTTTTCTTTTACCCAATCGTCTTTCATAAACTTAAAAGTATCCATTGGTCATGAGTTGATTTTATGAAGGGAGATAGAAATCAAATCCTGTGCCAGAAATTATACATTTTCAAGAGTGGAATAAGTTGAATATGACCTATCGAATTAACGGGTAGAAATATTTCAACAAAACTACGACAAGCGGCTGGCGCGGATGAAATCCATTGGCTCATTCATATTCTACGCTCGCTGGAAGGAAGAGGGTGAAATCGCCAGGCGGTGTTTTATTGTGGATTCACAATACATTCCTGACAATATGCGGTACTTCATCACGCGCACGCTACTCATTTTATTTTTGCTGGCCGGCCATCATTTGCTTGCACAATGGGGCGCGCCTTATTCGAATAGCTGGATTGATTATGGCAGACCTTACATCAAAATAGGCATCCTGAAAAAAGGCCTGCACAGGGTCCCGTTCTCGGCTCTGCCCAAGGGTTTTCCGGTAGACAGCCCCGAGAAATTTCAGTTGTGGAGGCGCGGCAAAGAGGTGTCCATTATCAGCACTGCCAATCAGGAAATCATTTTTTATGCGGTACCCAACGACGGGGCGAGTGATTCGCTGCTATACCGGCCGATGAGCGCTCGCATGAACCCCTATTTCAGCATGTACGGCGATGAAGGCGCGTATTTTCTGACGGTCGGGAGTAAGCAGGGTGCCAGAGCTAAGGTAGTGGCCGAGCCGGTGAACGAAACAATGCCGGTATTAACTCACCACAATGAGTTGGTTGTTAAGACATTTCAACAGGATTATTCTTTGGGCACAAAATCTTCGATCAAACCCGATCTGATCAACAGCTATTTTGAAATAGGGGCTACCCGGACAAGCGAAATCATTAAGGAGGGAACGGACCTGGTACTCGATTTCAAACCGGCCGATTTTGTTGCCAATTCCCAAAACCCGACGATCAGGCTGTTGGTCTACGGCCGAAGCAAGAACGACCGGAAAATTGAAGTGCACATCGGTAAGAGCAAAAATGCATTGCGACTGGTAAAGGCATTGGCGAACTCCGGTTTTGAAGGGACAGAATATGCATTCGAAGCAAAACCGCAGGACCTGAACCCGGACAAAAGCTGCGTGCTGGTGATAAGGTCTGTCAGTGGTGAGCGGCTTGAAAGGTTTTCTATCGCTTACTATTCCATCGAATATCCACAAAAAATCAAAGTGGGAGTGCAAGCCAGCAAGGAAATCAGGCTTGGGGGGCGGAAAGAAAAGTGGGGAAGATTGCCGGTCGGAGCTGTTTCTGCGGAGTTTTCATTTCTTGATATTTCTGACATTTACAATCCGGTTATTCTGAAAAGAAGCGGTGAAAGTGTGATGGTACCAACATTGCCGGGCAGTGCGCAGGTTGTGCTCGCCACCAATGAAATTACCAACGTTGCCCCGGCGAAACTCAGGCTGGTGCATTTCAGCCTCTACGATTCAAAAGCTGCCAATTACATTATCATCACTACCGGCCCGCTGTTCGAAGGGGCAACCGCGTATGCGAAATACCGGGCATCGGCGGAAGGAGGGGCTTTAAAACCAATGGTGGTTGATATTCAGGATATATATGATCAATATAACTACGGCGAGCCGAGTCCGGTCGGCATCAGGAAATTCATGGCCCATGCACTTTCCGGAGGTGCCAACGGGAAATACCTGTTTCTGATCGGCAAGTCGATTACGCAGAATGAGAAGATGATCAGGGAGATTCCGGGCGAAGTGCCTACGATCGGTTTCCCGGGTTCGGATGCAATGCTGGTGGAGGGATTGGCCGGTGCTGCGGCGGGCTTCCCGGCGATTCCGGTAGGGCGCCTTTCAGCGGTTACTAATCAGAATATTACCGATTACCTTCAAAAAGTGAAGGCGTATGAGGGCAAAAAATCGGACGATGCAGGCTGGAAAAAGAAAGTGCTTCATCTGAGCGGAGGAAAAACGACTTCGGAAATTATTCAGCTCCGCGACTATCTGCACTTTTTAGAACCGATGGTGCAGAAGGGTATTGTAGGAGGCACCGTGAAATCTTATGTGAAGCAAATGCCGACGGAAGAGGTTGAGCATGTGGATATCACGAAAGATGTAAATGAAGGCGTTGGAATGATTACTTTTTTCGGACATGGCAGTACGTTAGTCACTGATCCTGATATTGGCTACGCACGGGATGCGGCAAGAGGTTACCAGAATCTGAACAAATACCCGGTGCTGTATTTCAATGGCTGCGGCGTGGGTAATGTGTTCAGCAATCGCTTTAATGCAAATCCGGGCAGCCCTAAGTCGAATGACCGCATCACGCTTTCGCTTGATTGGCTTGTTGCACCCGACCGCGGCGCGATCGCCGTCATCGCCCATTCCTACGAAAGTTTTGTAAGTTCGGGATTGACTTATCTTACCTCGCTTTACCGGCATATGTTCGAGAACCCGGCGACGGTCGGCCTTCCCATTGGCAAGATCCAGCTGGCGGTAGCTCATGATATTTTTTCTAAGTATAAAGACAAATACAACATCGCCTACGTTCAGCAGACATTGCTGCAAGGCGACCCGGCATTGCGATTGCTCAGCGTCGACCGGCCCGATTACGCGATTCAGCCCGACGGCATTACATTGCTTTCGGATTCGGGCAACAAAACAATCGGTGAATCGGATTCGCTGAGGGTAAGCATTGAGCTGATGAATTTCGGGAGATTTACAACGGGGGAGGTTGTACCCGTCGAAGTCATAAGCGCAGGTAATAAAGCGATACATTCCAGGAAGGTCGATGTGAAATCTTTCGCGGCCGGGCAACTTTTGCAAGTAGCATTT
>CAMLNK010000426.1 GCA_946481035.1 uncultured Dyadobacter sp.
TCAACTCACCGGCGGCGTCGGCTCCAAGTCACCTGCGTTTGATGCTTTCCAGGCCAGTTTGAATGGCCTTGGAAATGGTGGATACCCTCAGAATTGCCGCAATATCGCGATCACGCACGGCAGTATGAATGCGCAAGACCGCGATCTGTTTGATCAATACAATTACGGAGATCGGATATTGCGAAGCTTTACACCTTTTGGATTGCAAAATAGTAATATCGACATCCATACGAATTCACTTAACCAGAACACGAATGTGCTTCGTTTTGCAACATGGGGGATATTTTCCAAAAAGTTGGGAGTTAGTCTTAATTATAATTCGCCATTTAATGACGACTTTTTGCCCGGTGGCATAAGCCCTAAGGCAGTTCCTAACAAATTATTTTTTGACACCAAAAGTTTCGCTTTTTGCTTTATTCCTACGTTTAGTGCAATTGATTACAAAGGCCCTTTAAACACGCAAGCACAACGAGAGCTATTAGATGTAAATGCAGTGAATGCTGTGGTCGGCCCTGGAAGACAAACGCCGTTTGCCAATATCTATGGTTCCAACGATGATACCGATCACATTCGAGCCAGCCTTATCGAATGGACAATAATCGGCCAAGCCGAAAACCTCCTCGCAGGCGGCACTACCTGCCCGGCATTACCCCTCCCACCGCAACCGATCATTTCAGTCTACAACATCTGCTACCCATTCAGCCAGAGCCGCGCTACGGAGGGTAATACGGCCAATATCTCCGTTTCGCTCGCAACGCCGTCGGGCGGGCAGTACATTCATAACTGGCTGATACTTCCTACGCAACAAGCCTTCACGACAACCGGCGATCAGATCACATTCCAGGCCGAGCAGCCGGGGCAATACCAGGTGATCTGCACGCGGACATATCCGAACCGCCGGGATCTGGAATCAAAGCATGAAGTAACATTCACCGTCACCAATTGCGGCGACCCGCTTGATCTGCCCGAAAATCCGCAGGTACCTCCACAGGTCGACCCGGATATCAGCATTTTAGATATTTGGGAAGATGATTTCCTGCTTACTACGCCTCAGCCTGACTCTTCCGCGGTATTCGCGCACTATGCAGGCACATTGCCGGCAATTCTTTACGCAACCAAAGCCAATGAGACCTTCGTGCCCGCCAGCGAGCTGGAAGCGGCCGGTATGTTCCCGGAGTTTGCCCAGTTATTTGCGGAAGAAGACCCGCGTGATGCCCTACCGGTTATTCTCGCCTCGTTCAACGCTGCTCGTGAGGGGAATATCACTTGTCTGCGTTGGACAACGACAAGTGAAACCAACAGTGATCACTTCGAAATCGAATGGAGTCCCGACGCGAAATCCTGGTTAAAAATCGGAGAGGTTGATTGTAAGAATATCGAAACAGGCACAACGCATTATACATTCACCGACCTTGCAAATCGATATGGAACAACATATTACCGGTTAAAAATGGTGGACAATGACAAATCTTTCGCTTACAGTCGAATTTGCTCCGTTCAATCTGCGGAAGCAGGTTTGGTCGCTTTTCCCAATCCGATCGAAGCCAATGCCCCGTTTTCACTGCTTACCGGAAACAAGAAACATGAAAAAATCACCTTTTTTGATCTTTCCGGAAAATCCGTGCTGGAATCCGTGAAAGTGCCCGACCGGGAGCAATTGCGGAAGCTTCTTCCAGGTCGTTATGTGGTTAAGGTGCTTTTTACCGACGGAACAACAGCAAGCCAATTGGTGGTCAAGCGTAATTAAATGCATTCGGAAGCAGCCGGTACGGGTAAGGCACGATCGGCAACTTCCGAATACTTTTAAACTACATTAAAATTTCAACGCCACCCCTGCCATCACATTCGCGGGCTTCTGAGGGCTGCCGTCGCTCAGCCAATATTTTTCGTTCAGCAGATTGTCGCCTTTGATGCTAATACGGAAACGCGGCTGATCGTAAAACAGCGTCGCATTCACGAGCGTATATGAGGGGATGGTAAATGTATTCGCGGCATTGAAATACGATCCGGAAACATAATAACCACCTGCTCCGATCCCAAAACCGCGCAGATTGCCGCCGGAAACCTGGTAACTGAGCCACAGGTTGGCGGTGTTTTTAGGTGTGGAAACGGCCCGCTTGCCAACCACCGCCTCTGCGGCGCGGCTGAACTCGTTGTCGTTATAGCCGTACCCTATCACAATGTTCAGCCCGCGAACCGGGCTTGCAATCAGCTCGGCTTCAATGCCCTTGCTCTGCTGGGTACCATCCTGAACGGCAAAGTTCTGATTATTGATTGTTCGCAAATAGGTCGAGTTTTTGACAGCAATATCATAGTAGCTGATGGTCGCACTCAATTTGTTACCCAAAAGGCTAACCTTCGCTCCTACTTCCCATTGATTAGCCTGCTGCGGCTTGAAATTGGAAACCGTACCGTCCGGCTGACTGGCAGCGGGGATATTTTTGAAACCATTCATATAGTTTGCAAAAAGCGAAATGCGCTCGGGCAATGGCTGGTATACAATGCCCAGCTTGGGTGAAAGCGCCGTCTGTTTGTAATCGCCGCTGGTAATTCCGGTCAGGCTGTTCAATGTGCCATTGTTTACAAAACGATCGACGCGCAGGCTGAGCAATACCATCAGTTTCCTGGTAAAATTGATCATGTCCGAGGCATAGGCGCTGTAAGAATACTGCTTATTGATGGATTCGGGCGCATTCAGTTTGGTAAACAATGTCTGGATCTGATCGTTATCCAACGACCGGCTTGCTTTGTTGATATTCACCGTATCGAGCGTTACCACACCGTAATGCATGTGCCGGTATTGCGTCAGATAATCTGCCCCCAGCAAAAGTCGGTTGCGGATTGGCCCCACGTTGAAATCACCGATAAAGTTTTGTTGAATCTGCTTCCGGCCCCATTTGTCGGGGAACCATACGCTCACCTGACGACGGATGGTCGAGTCGGTCATCCAGGTGTAATTGAACTGGTTGAAATGATCATAAGTCCCGAGCGACCATGCGTAGTTGGTCTGCGAAGTCCAGTTTTCCGACAATTTATATTCAGCCTGAAAATACACATTATTGGAAGCCTGGATCGAACTCGCCGAATTGTCGATCAACGAGCGTTTGTACCCCAGTTTCAATTCATCAAACGCTTTGGCTTTCACCCCGCTGCCGATCGTGAGCAACGTTGCCGAAGTGGCTTTGGCGGTCTGGATGTCGGCATTCAGGTTCAGCGTCAGCCGGTCGGAAGCTTTGTAGGTAAAACTGGGCGCTATGGCGGTTGTATGCGAAAAGCCCTGGTCCTGAAACGAATTTTCCTTTTGTGCAGCTGCATTAAAGCGGAAAAGCAAGGTCTTATCGCGGTTCACCGGCGTGTTCACATCCACTGTGAACCGGCTCAAATCATTGCTTCCCGTCGAATACGAAATCTCGCCGCCTAGCTTCTCGAAAGGCTTTTTGGTAACATAATTGACCAACCCGTTGAACGACACCATCGCCGACCCGAACAGCGTGCTCGAAGGCCCGCGGATCACCTCCACGCGCTCCACGATAGCCGGATCGATACCGGTTTTCAAAAAAGTGGCCATCCCGTTCCGCAAATTATCTCCCGACTGAAACCCGCGCGATATGAATGCGGGCATACCCGCGCCCGTACGCGTAGAAGTCGCGCCCGGCACATTCCGGAACGACTCTTCCAGTCGCGTGATCATCTGCTCGTTCATCAATTCCTTGCCAACCACGCTGTAAACCTGCGGGTTTTCGAGGTTTTTCAGCGGCATTCTCGCTACATAATCACTCTCCTTATTCCCGAATTTATTGGCTGAGCCAGTCACGACCAGCTCCTGCAAAGTTTTGCTGTCTTCGTTCAGCGAAACATCCTGCAACGCAACGGTCTGGTCGGCCAACACCTCCACCTCCTGCTCGATCGCCTCATAACCCAGGAGCTGGATCACCACGATCTGCTTGCCGGCAGGCACATTTTTCACCAGATATTCTCCGCGGGCATCCGTTTGCACCCCTTTTCCGGTTCTTTTTACCAAAATATTCACAAACTCCGCCGCCTGCCCGTCCAATGTCCTGACAGTGCCTTTCACGTTCCCTTTTCCCTCGGTTTTGGCCAGGATAAGAATTTTGTTTCCCTGCACTTTCACGCGGTCGGCAGCCTCCCCGATCAGTTGTATAAGCACCTCTTTTACAGTCACATCCTTCACGTTCAGCGAAATTTTCCGGTTGACATCCAGGTAAGTTCCGCTGTAAGAAAATGTGCATTGAGCCTGCTCGCTTACGGCAGCTAGGGCATCGCTCAGCGCGATTTGATCGAGTGAAATTGTGACCCGCTTTTCGAGCACAGATTTTACCTGCGCGTGGAGCATGAGCGGGACGGCCAGCATCAGCACAGCCAGTTTGAATAGGGTTTTCATTAATTTTGTTTCAATGTTTGATTAATTCTTTCGATGAGAGTTGTTGGACACCGGCCTGGGTGCAAGTTTGCGAGACGGAACACCCCGGCCTTTTTTATGTTGTCCCCGGATTGACTAGGGAGGATTTACTTTCATAAGCGTGTTGGACGAAGTTTTTTATTGGATAATAAGCTCTTTGCCTTGTTGGTTGTAGGTAAATTTCATGGCCGACGACATATCGTGCAGGATAGTCTGCAAAGAAGGACTCTCATAAGTACCGGTAAAAACCACCTTTTTTAAAGTCTGGCTGCGGATCTCGACGTGAATGCCATACCACCGTTCCAGGACCACGGCTATTTCCGACAAGCGGCTATCACGGAAGGTCAGCTTGTTTTGTTTCCAGCCCGCATACGCCCCTGCGTAAACATTCCGATCGGATAATGTACCCGACGCCGCATTGAACGACGCCAATTGATTGGCAGTCAGAACGACCTGCTTCTCTCGCGCCCCGAACCGCACTTTCCCTTCCATTAC
>CAMLNK010000427.1 GCA_946481035.1 uncultured Dyadobacter sp.
GCAGCGACGAGAAAGGGGTTCTTCCAAACAGTAAACTCGGTAAAAATCTGTTCAACTTCTCGGCTTCATTTGACCTGACCAAGAAGCTGACAATCTCTGCCAATGCCAACTACTCGCAGGTGAAAGGTATCGGTCGCTACGGAACCGGTTACGATGGTAAAAACCCTAACCAGCAGTTCAGACAGTGGTTCCAGACCAACGTGGACCTGCTCGAACAGAAAGCGGCCTATTTCAGAAACAGACAGGATGTGACCTGGAACTGGGGCAGCCCAACCGATCCATTTGATCAGAACGGACCTATTTACTCTGAAAACCCGTATTTCTCGCGCTACGAGAACTTCTCTAACGACTCGCGTGACAATATCTTCGGCTACGCAGCGGCAGTTTACAAAATCGCTCCGTGGATTGACCTCACTACACGCTTTGCCTACAACGGCACACAGGATATGCAGGAAGAACGCATTGCATTCGGAAGTTCGGATCCTGCTCAATACAAACGCTATAACAGAAGTTTCAACGAGACCAACCTCGATGTAATCTTCAACTTCCGCAAAGCGATCACCAAAGACATTAACTTCTCCGGTTTGGCCGGTGGAAGCATGCGCCGCTCGACAGAAAACGCGATCCGTGCACAAACCAATGGCGGTATGGTTGTACCAGGTTTGTTCTCCCTTTCGAACTCGGCAAATCCGATCGAAGCGCCGGTTGAAACTTACAGAAGAATCGGTGTTGACGGTCTTTATGCGCAGGCATCATTGGGTTACAAAGACCTCGTAAACCTCGACCTGACCGCAAGACAGGACAAATCGACTACTTTGGTGAAAGGCCAAAACACGTACTTCTATCCTGCGATCGGTGCCAACTTCAACATTTCGAACCTCGAAGGATTGAAAAGACTTGGCTGGCTGACCATGGCGAAACTGAGCGCCAACTATGCAGAAGTAGGTAACGATGCACCATGGGGAAGTACTATCGACGTGTATGACAAACCAACCGGCTTGGGCAGCATTCCTTATTTTACGCTTAGAAATACCAAAAACAACCGGGACCTGAAACCGGAAAGAACGAAAAACTACGAATTCGGTCTTGAAAGTGCATTCCTGAACGACCGTGTAGGTTTCAACTTCACTTACTACCGCTCTTCGACACTCGATCAGATCCTGCCCGTTTCCATCACTGCTGCAACCGGTTACGCATTCCGCTATGTAAACTCGGGTGAGGTACAGAACAAGGGTATCGAGATCTCCGCTTACGTGACGCCGATTAAAGCACAGGACTTCTCGTGGACATTGAATGTGAACTTTGCAAGAAACCGCAACAAGGTGATCAGCCTGTACGGTGAAGGGGCTACCAAGGTAACCAACGTAACCATTGCCAGCTTGCAAGGTGGTGTTTCGATCAACGCAGCGGAAGGACAGCCTTTCGGTATCATCCGCGGAACGAACTTCGTATACCATGAGGGAACCGGCCAGAAAGTAGTTAAATCAAACGGTATCTACGCTGCCACTTCCAGCTCAGCGGAAATCATCGGAAACCCGAACCCGGACTGGATCGGCGGTGTAAGCAACACATTGAAATACAAATCATTGTCATTGAGCTTCCTGCTCGATATCCGCCACGGCGGCGACGTTTGGTCACTTGACCAATGGTATGGCGAAGGAACCGGTCTTTACCCGATCACAGCGGGCCTGAACGAGCTGGGTAATCCGAAAAGAAACCCGGTTGCACAAGGTGGTGGCGTATTGTTCCCGGGCGTACAAGCCGACGGAACGCCTAACACTGTCCGCGCTGCCAACGTAGACGGAAACGGTGCAACTGCATACGGCTACCCAGGCAACCCGCCAAGAGCGATGTACATCTACGACGCGAGCTACATCAAACTGAGAGAAGTAGCGCTTACCTACGCGCTTCCGCAGGCGATCGTAAGCAAACTACGTGCGTTCAAGGAGATCGACATCTCGTTAATCGGACGTAACCTTTGGATCATTCACAAAAACATGGAATTCCAGGATCCGGAAGAAGGCCTGGGTTCAGGCTTGCTGAATGGTGCGGGCGGTTACCAAAGCGGTGCTTACCCGGCTGTAAGAAACTATGGTTTCAATGTTAAATTCCGTTTCTAAGCGATATATGAAAAAATTAATCATTCTCTTCCTTCCGTTCCTGTTGCTGACGGCCTGCGTCGACAGCCTGGACGATTATAATGTGGATACCAAGCGCCCGTCGACGGCACCGCCTGTTACCCTGTTCTCCAATGCATTGAAAGGCCTGGCCGATACGCTCACCAGCCCGAACGTCAACGTGAACAACTACCGCCTGTATGTACAGCAATGGACTACAACCACTTACCTGGATGAGCCCCGCTACAACGTTACAGCCCGTATCATCCCCGAATCATTCTGGCGGGGACTTTACAAAGGCGTTATCTCGGATTTGAACGAATCGAGAAGACTTATCAACGCCGATGCGCTTCTTTCACAAGCGACCAAGGATGTGCAGCTTGCACAGATCGAAGTGGTGGAAGTGATGACCTGGGCTGCTTTGGTAAATACCTTTGGAAACATCCCGTATTCAGAAGCAATGAACCCGGAGAACCCGCTTCCTAAGTACGATGATGCCAAAACCGTGTACGACGCGATCCTCGCCCGTTTGGACGCAGCGCTGCCAAAACTCGAATCGAAAGGAACGCCATTCAGCGGCGGCGACCTGCTTTACAAAGGGAACATCGCACAATGGGTAAAATTCGGTAACTCGCTCAAACTGAAACTGGCGATGATCATCGCCGACAGCGACCCTGCGAAAGCAAAGAAAATGGTGGCGGAAGCGGCTCCGAAAGTGTTCACAAGCAATGCGGACAAAGCGGCTTTCCCCTATATTTCGACCCCGCCGAACTACAACGTGATCGCGCAAAACCTGAACTCGCTGTACACCAGCCGTCAGGATTTCATTCCTTCGGAAACGGTTGTTAATCCAATGAACGAGCTGAACGACCCCAGAAGACCGTTCTTCTTCACAACTATTGGCGGCAAGTATGTGGGTGGCAAATACGGCTTCCTCAACACTTATTCAAACTTCTCGCACGTAAGCGATAAGATCATCGACCCTGCTTTCGAAGGCCTGCTGCTCGACTACGCAGAAGTTGAATTCCTGCTTGCAGAAGCTGTGGAAAGACAATTTATCACCGGTTCGGCTGCTGAACATTATAATAAAGGTGTTACCGCTTCCATTACCTATTGGGGCGGAACTGCTGAACAAGCGGCGGCATACCTGGCACAGCCCAAAGTTGCCTATGCGACGGCAGCAACCACCTGGAAAGAAAAAATCGGCTTCCAGAAATGGCTTGCATTGTATAACCGTGGCTGGGAATCGTGGGTTGAATGGAGAAGGCTCGACTTCCCTAAACTGTCTCCTCCATCGGGCGGAAACGTTCCTGCCGGCTTGGCGATCCCCGTGCGTATGATCTATCCGATCATCGAACAAACGCTGAATGGCGCCAGCCGCAGTGCTGCTGCGGAAGCGATCGGCGGTGACCTCGCGACGACCAAATTGTGGTGGGATAAATTCTGATATCCAACCGGAAATATGCAGAACGGCGGGCCTCGGTCCGCCGTTTTTCTTTGTAGTAATTACAATCCACTTTTAGATAGTATACCGATTAAAAGCCCATCCCTGCCGGACGCTGGATACATTCCCGACATGCGCTTTTGACCATCGTAAATTCAGAGTCATAAGGTTTTCGAAAACCCTTCCACCTACAAACCTGACTTTGATGAAACGACTACTACTCACAATCGGAGCCTGCATTCTCGTGCTCTTCTTTACTTCCGCTTATGCGCAAACGAGGGAAATAAGCGGAAAAGTAATTTCCAGTGCCGACAGTTCGTCACTCCCAGGCGTGACTGTCAGAATTGCCGGGAGCCAGTCCGGAACACTTACGAATGAGAATGGTGAATACAAAATCCAAGCACGGCAAGGGCAAACACTACTCTTTTCCTTTGTAGGATTTTTAAACCAAAGTATCAAAATCCCTTCGTCGGGCACATTGAACATTAGCCTGGAACTCGACGAACTATCCCTGAATGAGGTCGTCATTACTGCTGGTGGACTTACAGCCCAAAGACGTGAACTAGGGAGCCAATCAACTACACTTAAGGCGCAGGAACTAACGCAGGGCAAATCCACCAGCGTTGCTTCCAGTCTGGCGGGCAGGGTCCCTGGCTTGCTAGTAATGGGTGTAAGCAGCGGGGTTAACCCAGCTTTCCGCTTAGTTTTAAGAGGAAACCGCTCCCTGACAGGTAACAATCAAGCCCTCGTGATCATCGATAATATGATTTCAACCGGCGATATTCTCGCCAACATGAATCCGGAAGACATCGACGACATTCAGGTGCTGAACGGTGCAGGTGCGGCAGCATTGTATGGATCAGATGCCTCAAACGGCGCCCTGATAGTAACGACTAAAAAAGGGAAGTCCGGGAAAACGGAAATACGCATTTCACACAGCGCAATTGTTGAAAAAGTCAGCTTCCTCCCTCAACTGCAATCGGGTTTTGGGTCCGGTACTACCCCCGATGATGTACCAACCTACACTCCTTACGAAAATCAGCAATTCGGGCCGGCATTCGATGGTTCGATGGTCAATATAGGCAAGCCGCTCCAAGATGGATCCATCCAGACGGTGCCCTATTCCGCCAGGAATTCCAGGGAAGATTTCTGGGAAACCGGACTGACCAATCAAACTGATCTGAGCGTCTCCTCCGGCGATGAAAAGGGCACTTATTACCTTTCTGCACAATACACAAACCAAAATTCAACCGTCCCCCTTGAAACTTTCAGGCGATACAGCGTTCGAGCCAATAGCACCCGGCATATCTATAAAAATCTGACAGCGTCTTTCAATACAAATTTCATAGCCG
>CAMLNK010000428.1 GCA_946481035.1 uncultured Dyadobacter sp.
CTCAATACTGCTACTGGAAAGTATAAAGAGCATTTGGCGGCCATTCTGCGGACGCTTCGGAAATCTCAATCAGCGGATTTTTATGTATCCCTCGCATCCTACCATCCGGCTCCAACCACCAAGCCACTGGGCGTGGACAGTGTAATCAGAAATGCGCAGAAAGAATTTATCAACGAAAACAACGGAGTACTGGCCGGGCCGGACACCCACACGCTTATTCATGCCATACACCGGTATGACAGCGTCCATTTCTCGGACTTCGGCATGGCCACATACGCACAGCTGTGGTTCAGGGCCATTCTCAACAATAAGGAAAAAATCTTGTAGCAGATCAAACATTAGATTGGTAAAATGGAAAACAACAATAGAACATCGTCTGCCGATCTGGCGAATTTCAGTAACCCGATAGCCGGTATCTTCGAGCAGCCCAAAACTGCTGCCGAATGGGAGCAGTATGTACTTACAGAAGATCAGCTCCGTGCCTTCCGCGAGCATGGGTACGTCTCCGGCATCAGGATTATGACCGAAGCCCAGGTGGATTTGTTGAATACCGAGCTGGTAAGGCTGCAATCGGCGACCAGCTACGAGAGGGAATTGTTCTATCACTACGAAAGCAACGAATCCGAGGATCCCGACAAAGTACTTTTTCACGCAATTGGCGCCTGGCGTGTTACACCGGGCTTCCACGACCTGATCTGGGCCCCGGCGTACCGCATGGCCGCCTATCAGCTGTTAGGCCAGCCGTTCAGGCTTTTTCATGACCAGTTGTTCTGCAAGCCGGCCAGGCATGGCGGTGTGGTAGCCTGGCACCAGGACTTCTCTTACTGGACTTTCACAAAGCCCATGAATCACCTCACATGCTGGATCGGCCTGGACGACGCCAGTGTCGAGAATGGATGCCTCTACTACGTTCCGGGAAGCCATAAGTGGGGTTTGCTGCCAATCACCGGTCTGGCGGGGGATATGGAAGCCGTTAAGCAAGTGCTGGATGACGATCAGAAAGCTGTTTTTGAAAAGAAAGTAGCCAACGAGTTGAAGAAGGGTTATGCAAGTTTCCATCACCCGCTGACTATGCACGGCTCGTACGCGAACTTCTCCGAACGGTCGCGCAGGGCCGTGGTGATTAATGCAATGGGGCACAAGACATTAGGCAATACAGCAGGTTATGAGCGCCTCGACGCACTCGCGGCTTTTCCTGCAATGAAGCAGGACCAGGTGCTTGACAGCCGGTTTTTTCCTGTGCTGTTTGACGGCAGGGAGCCTGAAATGCAAGAGCTGATCAACCGAATTCCGGTACTGAATTGAAATTTACCACGTATAGTCAATCCAATATGAAGTCCCCTAAACTCGCGTTACTTTTTCTTGCAATGTTGTGCAATGCTGAAAACGATGCAGTGGCACAGGTAACGGCGGCAAAAACTGCCGAGGCCGAGCCATTCGTGAAGAATGACAAAGTGAAAGAGATCATTGTAGTGTTTAAAACTCATTTTGATATAGGCTACACACACCGTGTGAGTGACATTGTGCAATACTACCGGACTGATATGATCGACAAGGCACTGGAGGCAATGAACTCGTCGCAATCTTTGTCGGGTGAAGCACAATTCAGATGGACTGCTCCCGGATGGGTTATGGCGAAGGCGATGGATCCCTGGCCAGGACAAACTGAGGAAAGGAGAAAAAGACTGGATGGGGCATTTCGTAAAGGGCAGTTTTTAACCCATGCCATGCCCTTTACCATCGAAACCGATATCTCCGATCCGGAAGTAATTGTTAGAGGGTTAGGTTTTGCATCTAACCTGGCGAGGAGGTATAAGCTGCCGCTCCCGCTCTCAGCCAAGGTTACCGATATGCCCTCTCATTCTGGAACGCTCGCAACGGTGCTGGCCAATGCGGGTGTGAAGTTTTTGCATATCGGATGTAACTGGCCGAGTGGCTATGTGCAGACGCCGGGGATATTCTGGTGGGAAGGGCCTGATGGATCCCGGTTGCTTACCATGTATTCCAGCCACTATGGCACTGCAACCGGCCTTAACTGGCCGCATGAATGGAACAAGGGTGATCAATTTACCGGGCGGGATCTACTGCCGCCGGCCGATTGGCCGTACAAAGTGTGGCCGGCTATTCTGGTAACGATGGATAATAGCGGGCCGCCAAAGGAAAAGGACATCGTGGCGTTGTTCGACGAAGTTCAAAAGAAGATGCCGGGAGTAAAGGTTAGAACGGGGTCAATGGACGATTTTGTAAAAGCTTTCCTGGCAGATAGCCCGACAGTGCCCGTTTTCAAAAAGGAAATGCCCGATACCTGGGTCCATGGGGCGATGAGCGATCCGGGCGGCATCAAACTGTCCAGGGGTACCACTCCTTTGTTGGCCGCTGACGAAGTACTGAATATGCAGTTGAAAAACTGGGGGTTAGACACCCCTGTTGTCCGCGATTCTATTGCCAAAGCGTACGAGAAAATGGCATTGTACGCCGAGCATACCTGGGGAGGTTCTGCCAGCATTAAAGAATATGGCGATGCGTTTAAAAAGCTGCCCGAAGATAAGTATGCCGACCTTGAAGCTTCCTGGGAGGACAAGACAGATTATGTCCGCAGCGCGTGGAATATTTCCAGTTACCTTAAACAGGACAATCTGAAAACATTAGCGCAATCGGTGAAAGCGGCGCCTAACAGCGTAATTGTGTATAACCCGTTGCCATGGAAGCGAAATGGGCTAGTAGAGGTAAACGGTCGGCAACTGTTGGCGAAAGATATCCCGGCCAGTGGTTATGCAACAATTCCTCTGCCGGATAAACAGGTTGTGACAACGTTGGACCAACAGTTCATCGAAAATCAATTTTACAAAATAAGTTTTAATCCAGATAAAGGAGTGATCCAGTCGCTGGTCGATAAACGCACCGGGCGTGACTGGGCAACAAACAGCCAAACGGGGGCCTATATCAACGAACGATTTACGTTGGAGCAAACCGAAAAATATACATTGGCCTATCAACAGAAGCGGGCTTGGCAAACGTTTGGCGAAAAGGGAGATTGGAAGCATCCGGGAATGTATAAGCCTGGTATGATTTCCGAAAAACAGGTCCCTTATCGTAAGGCGTCGCCTGTGGGAGGTAAATTGACGATTAGCAGTAACGGATTACAACAAACGGCGGTAATGGAAATGCCGGGCGATACAGCCAATCATTTACCGGCGTCACGGGTAACGGTAACCCTGACAGACGGGCAACCATTTCTGGATATGGAAATTAGTATCCTTAACAAGGTAAAGGATAACTGGCCTGAAGCAGATTGGATGGCACTCCCTTTCAACATCAAGGACCCGGTTTTTAATGTATATCGCCCGCTGGGAGAAATGAACCCGGCCATCGATATTGCCACCGGTGCCAACAAAAACCTGTATGCGGTAGGGCCGGGTGTAACAATATCCGATGCAACCGGCAGGGGTATCGCAGTGGCTCCGCTCGACCATCCGCTGATCAGTTTGGATACCACGGGTATTTGGGAATTCTCGCTTGATTTTGTGCCGAGAAGACCTGTTGTATATCTCAACTTGTACAACAACCAATGGAATACCAATTACCGCTATTGGTACCCGGGCAGTTGGAGTTCCCGTGTGAGAATATGGAGTTTTGATAACACTACCCCGAAGGAAGAGCGGATGGTTGTCCCCGCATTGGAGGCACGAATGCCTTTACAGACAGTATCCCCGGAAAACAGCACCGGTAAATTACCTGCTCAGCAAAGAGGAATTGAGTTGTCCCGCAAAGGTATTTCGATTACAGCATTTGGACAAGATCCCGATGGCAACAAGGGTACGCTGCTTCGCATTTGGGAAGAGGCCGGTCAAAGCGGTAACGTGAGCATTAAGCTGCCGGCAGGCAAACAGTTTGCAAAAGCCAGGCCGGTTAATCTTCGTGGAGAAGCTAATGGAGCACCAGTTAGGATTGTCAACGGCACATTCAGTTATTCTATCAAAGCCTACGGACCGGCGAGTTTTATTCTGGATTGATGTTAACGATGTAAATCCCTGCAAGGCTTGCGATCGGTTTATGTATGGGAATCAGGCGTAACCGATAGCGCGGTGGTCAAAGCGGCGAAGCAGTTCACGGGTTTGCAGATCGTCAACGGTTTCAGCGAAGCCGAAGTGGCTTAGCTCCTGAAGCAGGCGATCGTACCGCTGCTGCTAAGCCGGTTGCTACTAAAATGTATGATCTTACATTGGGGAATGCCGCCTGGCGTATACGCAATTTAACGTTCAAACAACGTCGCCAGTTTCCTCAAATCTTCCAGCAAATGGTTCGACTTTTGTACCGTAGGGTGCACGCAAAGCGTTTCCAGAATTCCCCAGCGATTTTCCTTTTCCGGTACACGGGCTGTCGCCGGGTAAATGAAACTGGGCATTCAGGCTGGGATCAGAGTTGCGGCGATGGGGGGCGAAGCTGGGTTTGGAATTTGAGAGTGAAAACCCCTCAAATTCTTCGGAAATCATCCTCCTCTCAGTAGATCTGATAAATAAGGAAACTGGACGTCTGCCTGCACGCCTGTTATTTCCCATGTATTCTGATCGTCGCTTGGTTTGGCCCTTCGCCGATTTATCTACCAATATTACTGGCAGAAGACTCTGGATCCGATTATCTTGCTGTTTTGAAGTGCCAGAAGGGAACGTTGCCCGAGGATACTTCCATTAAACTTTGCGAAAATTTATTTGCATCCCTGTGAGCATAAATGTACTGTTGCAGGTGAAATATTGATTTTACTGAGTAATTTCAGCCCACTTGAATAACCCAGAACCCGTATTGGTCAGGCCCTCCCAAGGGGGCTTTTTTGTAGCGCTGGTTCTTTATCCAGGTATATCAATGATCGGTGGTGTGTGATATCCCCAAGCAATGATTTAAATAAACAATACTGA
>CAMLNK010000429.1 GCA_946481035.1 uncultured Dyadobacter sp.
CCGTCGTGGCCTTCGGTAATGTCGCGGAAACGCTGGTTTTCGCCGGAAAGAAGTCTTTCTTCACCTACTACCTTGTTGTCTTTGAGCACGATCCGGCAAACGTGCATGCCGCTGAGGGACGAAATGAAGAGGTTGTTCTTCCATTCAGGGATTTGCTTGCCGTCGTAGAATGTAATGCCGCTCGGAGAAATAACCGGGTCATAATAGTAAACCGGCTGTTCCATTCCTTCTTTTTGCTGAATCACATCGCCGATTTGCTTGCCGCTGTACTCGATTCCGTAAGTAATGGTAGGCCAGCCGTAGTTCTTGCCCGGCAATACGCGGTTGATTTCGTCGCCGCCTCTCGGGCCGAACTCCGTTTCCCACAAATCGCCGGTAACCGGGTTGACTGCGAGCCCCTGGACATTCCGGTGTCCGTACGAATACAGTTCAGGACGTGCGCCCGCCTTTCCCACGAACGGGTTTCCTTTGGCAGGCTTCCCGTCCGTTGTAATGCGGATCACCTTGCCCAATCCGGAGTTGAGGTCCTGCGCTTGCGGGCGCGTAACGAGGTCGGAACGCTCGCCGGTGGAGACGAACAGGTTGCCATCCTTCGCAAATTTCACACGGCCGCCGTAGTGCAGCGTACCTTTATAGGCGGGTGTTGCCTGGTAAATTACCTTCACATTTTCCAGTTTCGTACCGTCCGCGGAAAGTTTGCCTTTGGCCACGGCCGTCAGGTTACCATCTGCCAGCGGCTCAGAAAATGCCCAGTAAACCATTCTGTTTTGTGCAAAAGCAGGGTCGAGGGTAACTCCCAATAAACCGCCCTGGCCGTCGCTGTTCACTTTCGGGACGCCATCGATCGGTTTTCCAACCTCGCCGGTAGCGGATACGATACGCATCGTCCCGCCTTTTTCGGTCACGATAAACTTGCCGTCGGGCAGGACAGCAATGCCCCATGGTCTTTCCAGAGAAGATGTCAGTACTTTACCTTCATATGGCGTCTTGGTCACGACCGAACCGATGCGGGTTTGCCCTGCAAACGCAGATTTGTACTCTGAATTAGGCTTCTTGGTCTCTACGGGGCTGCCGACAGCGGGCGCGCCCGCGGCAGCCTGCTGGGCGATCGAAAGGGATGGCGCCAGGGCCAGTGATGCGCCGGCTACGAGCGCGTGGATTGCAAATTTCATTTTATCAGGAAGTTTAGTCTTGAAGCCCGGAATTGGACGCCGGACTGTTGCGAAGTTACTTATTTCATCCGCAACGAAACGCCAAAGCCGGAAGAAAACTCGTCCGGCTTTGGTAAAAGTGAGTGAATTGCGGCCGTTATGGCAGCGTAGGATCGAAAGTTCCGCCCCAATCTTTGTTCTGTTCGAGGTTTTTGTTCCTGTCGAGGATATCGCGCTGAATAGGGAAGAAATAGTACTTGTCGGGGACGACATTCACTTTCACACCTGAGCGCGGGACTTGGAGCAGGCTGTATTTGAAATTCGTTTCGACCAATTCGTATTTGTTTGCCTTCTCGCGGGCCTCGCCGATGGGCATATCCTGGCCGTTGGGCAGGATCGCGATCGCTTCCACGCCGTGTTTGGTAGTGCCGTCGAGGCGGTCGAGCATTCGGAGCCTGCGGAGGTCGTAGAACCGGTGACCTTCGAATGCAAATTCTACATTGCGTTCTGTCAGGATCGCCTCCCGCATGGCAGCGGTGGTGGTGGCCGTAATACCGTAATTTCCGTCGGTACCCGGCTCGATACCGGCGCGTTTGCGGATCTGTTTGAGGATGTCCAGTGCTTCGGCGATTTTGCCGGTCTCGTTGGCGGCTTCCGCGTAATTGAGCATTACTTCGGCGAAACGCATTACCACAAAATCCACGTCATATTGCTGTACTTCCGCCTGAGCCAGCTTCAACAGGCTGTTTTTAAGTACAAAAAAGCCGGTATAGCGATCGAGGTTAGTGGAGTTCACGCCTGCTTTCGGATTAACCCCGAAATCATCCAGCTCGTGTGCGACGCCCAATGCGGTGTACTGCCGTTTTCCGGCCTTGCCCGAAACTTCGTACAATTTGCCATTCCAGACAATCGACTTATCGAAACGCGGATCGCGGTCTTTCCAGAAGCTTTGCAGCAATGCCTCTTCGGTTTTAAAATACTTGCCGCTCGGGTCGTTGAACATTTTACCGTCCTTCATCGGGTATTCTTTGATAAACTCCCAGGTAGGCACCGCCGACGCCGGGCCGCGGCTTTCCGAACCCGGGCGCACACCGTGGTCCCAGGCGGCTACTTTGTTGGGATAGGAGTTGATGACGGTGAAAACCGATTCCTTACCGCGTTCGACGAGCGCAATCTCCGCGTAGTTGTCGACCAGCCCGTAACCCTGCGCTTTCAGGTCGTCATATGCCTTTTTACTAACCTCATAAGCCGCCGCCCAATATGAATTGCTGAATGGTTTTGTAGGATTAAACTGCGGGGAAGCTTTCCAGAGCAACACTTTCGCCTTGAATGCCAGGGCAAAATTGCCGTCGATCTTCCCAAAGTCGCCGGAAGTGGGCGCGATCTTTTTAGGCAGCGAGGCAATAGCCTGATCGATGTCCTTCACGATCAGATCGAAACACTCGGCGGTGGAATTGCGCGGCACGGCGAGTTCGTCTTCATAGCGGTCCTGCGGAACGGTAATGTAAGGAACGCCGCCATGGAATTTCACCATTTCGAAATAGGTGTAAGCACGCATGAACAGCGCCTGGGCGGTAATGCCGGCCTTCACAGCGTCGGAAAGCCTTCCTTTGTTTACATCTACGATCGCCTGGTTGATAAGCCGGATGCGGTCGTAGTTCCAGAGCTTGAACTCGCCGTTGGTGATCGTGATCCGGTCGGAATAGAAATTGATACCGGCCAGCTGCTGGCTGAATGCATCCCCGCCGGTGTTCCAGTTCCCGAACATCGGGTACAGGTTGGCCATATAGGCATTGGCGAGGTTGGCATCGTTCCATACCAGCTCCGGGTTGTAGTTGCTGATATCTTCTACGTCGAGCACATCGTTGCAGGATGCGCAGCAAAGCGAGATACCGAGGATCAGGGATAATATTTTCTTCATGTCTTTTTCAGCTTAGAATTTGAGATCGAGACCAACGGTATAGGTTTTCATGATCGGGAACGAATCGTAGTTTTTCTGTTCCGGGTCGTGGAATTCCTTCACTTTGGAGACTGCAAACAGGTTGGTACCGTTCGCGTATACTTGCAAACTGCCGAGTTTGAGCAGTGATGCCCATTTTTTCGGGATATTATAGGCAATGTTCAGGTTTTTAAGCCTTAGGTAAGCGCCATTGCGGATCCAGAAAGAAGTAGCGCCGGTACCCGACTCATACCAGTTCTGCCCGATCGGCCGGGGATATTTGGCATTCGGGTTCTGGGGCGTCCACACGTCGTCGGCCCAGATAGGGTAGTAGGGCCTCACGGTACCCCCGTGCTGCCGCATCCCTTCGCCTTCCTGGTTGCTGATAATGCGGTCGTAGGCGCCCACGCCCTGGAAATGCGAGTTGATGGAGAGCCCTTTGTAGGAGACATTTAATCCAAAACCGAAATTGATACGCGGCGTAGCATTGGTGGAAAGCACCTGAATATCGTTGCCGTCGATTTTGCCGTCCGGCCCCGGCGCGTAGCCATCCCCGCGGAAGTCTTCGAAATAGAGCCCGCCCAGGTAAGGGTTACGGCCATATTGTTTCAAACCCGAGGCGAGCAATGCATCCAGCTGATCCTGCGTACGCACCATACCAATGGTTTTCAGGCCGATAATGCGGTTGGCGGGCTGGCCTACCTGGCTCTGGAAATGGCGGTTGCCGCCGGGCTGGAACGCCGCCGATTCGTCGAGGATATCCCAACGGTCTTTGGAATAACCAATATTTGCATTGATCGAATAATTGACCTTATTATCAAACGCCTTGTCGCGCCATTCCATGAACAACTCCCCGCCGCGCCACGACCTTGCCGCGTAGTTTTCGGGTGCCAGGCTCTGGCCGTAATTGTCGGGAAGCGTCACCACGCGTGAGCCGAGAATGTTGGTTTCTTTTTTCAAAAACACATCCAGTGTTCCATAAAGCCGGTTTTTGAGGAAACCAAAATCAAGACCGACGTTGTAGGTGGTCGAAGTTGCCCAGGTAAGATTAGGATTCGGTGTGGCGCCCGGTGCAATGCTCTGGTAGAGTTTGTCCCCGAAAATGTAGCTGCCCGCATTCTGGTACCGATAGCTGTATGAGAATGGACTGATCTTTAAATTGCTTACATTCAAATCGTTACCCGTAGTTCCGTAAGAAAGGCGCAGTTTGAGGTCATCCAGGAAGGAAGTACTGTTTTTCATAAACTGTTCTTCCGAAATGCGCCATGCCGCGGATACCGACGGGAAAAATCCCCAGCGCTTGCCTTTCGGGAAAAGCGTGTTGCCGTCGTAGCGGAACGAGAACTCGGCGATATACCGGCTGTCGAAATTGTAGTTGAAACGACCGATCCATGACCTTCTCGCGCCGATTTCCTCATAAGCACTGCCATTGCGGCGCTGCGTGTCGGTAGAGTAAACAAATGCCTGGTCGTAAGCCGTGAGCGGTTCTTCCAGCTGCGCCACAGCCTGGTAAAATCCATTCTGCGCCTGCTCGAACACCATCAGACCGTCCACGCCGTGCTTTCCGAAAGTACGGCTGTAATTCAGGAACCAGTCGAACTGGTAGCTCCATGCGGTAGAGATGTTGTAATTCAGTGATGGCTGGTTCTGGCTGAATGTGAAAATATTAATCTTGTTCTCATCGGGCGCGGCGGGAATAAAGCGGTTGCCATTTGGGTCGGCCTGATTGAACACGTAGTTTTTCTGGAAAGTCATGTACTTCTTCCGCGTAAAATCCTCACCGATGTAGTTCCCGACCACTTTGGTAGAAAGCCC
>CAMLNK010000430.1 GCA_946481035.1 uncultured Dyadobacter sp.
ATCCGACATCAGCTTTTCGAATGCGCGCACCTCCCCTGCCAGGAAATCCTGCCATAGCACGCGATCTTCCGGAAAAGAGGACGTTAATTTCATAACTTGTTGAAAGGGACGCCTAAATAAGTCAAACTTAACCGCAAACTCAATTTATTTTACAAGATTAGTTTAATTGAATCAGGTTATCGTCCTATCCAAACCGCTATTCGATCATCACTTTAAGTGCCTGTTTCTGACCGTTATGGTTTTGTAACTGCAAAATATAAATGCCGGCAGCAGGCGGGCTCAGCGGTTTCAGGCTCAACTTATCGGGCGCTTCTAATACTGTTTTCACGGGTAATACCTTGCCGTTTGCGTCGATCAAGCGGACAGAGGCTGCATTTATCCCTTTGGCAGAAAGCATAATGTGCTCCCTTTTCGCCGGGTTAGGTGCGACGACCGCATTGTGCACAACCGGTTTCGGCTTTCCGTCGGCAATGGAGATTTCGTCGATCCGGATTTTGCCCACGCCATTGCGGAAGCGCATTTCGAAGTTGGAAAGTTTGGTTTTGGAATAGGCCGATGTACCCGGATAGGCTTTTGTATTTCGGGCTATGGGCTCGTCGTCGACCCAGAGGTCGTGGGTGCCGGGTTGGGCGGTTTCTTCGGCGGAAGTTTTGTTAATGTGGTATATCAATGGCCTTTCCGAGTTATTCAGTACCCACATGAGGGTCACTTGCTTCTTTTCGGAAAAGGTCTTACTTACCTGCCTGGTTTCGAGGTCTTTGATATTGAAACCGTCTTCCAAAAAGTTCACCGAGCATTTCGCGAACATGAGCCCATTGCCGGGGAAAGAATTATTGACCGGGTTAAAATCCTCGCCGACGTAAAAATACACAGCATTCAATGCAGGCGCTTGAATGTCCTCCACGCTGAATGTGATCCGAACGACCAGCGTTTCGGGATTGGGGCTGAATGGCGTGGCACGCATGGAACGTATAATACCACCCGTTAGCGAATCGAGCCGGGTACGTGTGAGTTCCATATAGCCTTTGTGGAATTTGTGGTAGGAAAGCGCGGGCGCCGTGAGAATGACGTGGCTGAACTGCCCGGTATCCGGCTGCGGGTTGATCAGGCCGGTGGTCTGGCTGAAATCCTGGTGAAAGTAGATCGTTTGAGCGCTGCCGGTCAATGATGCCAGCAGCGCTAGTGCGGAGGTAAAGTATCTTTTTAGCATAAACTGGTTTGGAGTTTATGCTTTTAGACGTTGAAGGGTTGGATTGGTAACGGGTTGTAGTAGTAATTTTTTTTGCCACCGCAGCGGCGGACCGTGAAGGCATTAAGACTAATGACTCCGCCCAGCCTCCCTTACCTTTTCAAGCTCCGCGGCCATTGCCTTCACCTTAGCCGGGTACTTGTCTGCTACATTGTTTTTCTCACCAATATCTTTACTCAAATCATACAGCTGAGGCTTCGGATTAGCGCCCGTTTCGATATTGGTAAGCTCGGCAACTGCCTTACCTTCACGCGGCTCAATGTATTTCCAATTGCCCTGCGTAATCGATAATGCACCACCCTGCTTGATCAGCCAGGAACGCCCCATTTGGCTTTTACCAAGCATTGCATCGATCACATTAAAACTATCCACCGCCTCCTCGCTCCCGGTTTTTTGCTGAAAGAAATGCGCGAATGAAGCCATCATATCGATCTGGCAGATCAATGCGTCCGAAACCGTCCCCGGCTTGATCGCCTGAGGCCAGCGCGCCAGCCAGGGCACGCGCGTACCGCCTTCAAATGCACTGTATTTTCCGCCACGCAGCGGGCCCGCAGCACTATGCCCTTTCGCCAGTTCTACGGCGCGGTCGGCATAGCCGTCGTCCAATACCGGGCCATTATCGCTCGAAAAGATGACCAGCGTGTTTTCTGCGATTTTAAGTTCGTCGAGTTTTTTCAAAATTTCTCCTACCGTCCAGTCCATTTGCAGGATCACATCGCCACGCAGTCCCATTTTACTTTTACCCTTAAATTGCGTGCTCGGCATGCGGGGAACGTGGATGTCGTTGAGCGAAAAGTAGAGAAAGAAAGGGCTTTTGCTGTTATCCTCAATGAACTGCTCGGCTTTGCTCAGAAACACGTGCGCCACTTCCTCGTCGGTCCAGCGGGCCTGCTTGCCGCCCGTCATCCAGCCAATCCGGCCGATGCCGTTTACAATCGTATTGTTATGCCCGTGATTCGGCGAGGCAGGCAATTTCAGCAATTCAGGATTTTCGAGTCCGGTCGGTTCGCTGCCGATTTTTTTGGAATAATCAACCTCGATAGGATCGCCCGGATCGAGGTCCTGCACATCGTGATTTTCCACAAATACCGTCGGAACGCGGTCCGAAGTAGCCGGGAAAAAGAATGCATAGTCGAAACCTACCTCGTTCGGGCCTTTGGTAATGGGCTTGTTCCAATTGATCTGGCGGTTCGTTTCGCCCAGCCCCAGGTGCCACTTGCCTACCGAGGCGGTTTTGTAGCCTGCATTCTGGAAAACTGCCGGTAATGTCAGCTGATTGGTTGGGATAATCAGCGACGCGTCACCCGGAAGCACGCCCGTACCCTTCTGCCGCCAGGGATACTTGCCCGTCATGAGCGCGAACCGCGAGGGTGTACACGTGGCCGAACTCGCATGTGCGTTCGTGAAGCGGATGCCTTCCTTCGCAAGCCGGTCGAGGTTGGGTGTACTGATTTTCGTAGCGCCATAAGCGCTCAGATCGCCGTAGCCGACATCATCGGCATAGATAAAAATGACGTTGGGTTTGGATTGTTTTTTCTGCGCCTTTACCACAAACGGCAAAAGCATAGCCGCCGCGAGTAGCCACGACGTCACTAGATGGTACTTTAATTTCATAAGGTTGGGGTTAAGAATTCCGGGTGTGAAGATATTCATTCGGCCCGACTTTGCCGGTTGAAAACTGAAAGTTTACCGTAAGGAGGCTTTTTGAAAATAATGTAACCGTCTGGTAAACGGATTTGGAAGAGGTGTATGGGAGTGTGTAATGTTGTAATCATTACAACACTATGCTATGGATCAATTGTATTACGACGTCAACGAACTAATGGAAGGTCTGCGGTTTGAATACGTCAGTATCGGGCAAAACATTATTCATAAAGCTATCGTATTCCATGAGACAAGAATTCCATTCCTATATTCTCTTATGCTTGGGGATATTAATGACGATGGCAGTCTATCCACACAAAACCGAAGTAATAACGGTGACATGGCCAAGAATCTGGCAACTGTTTACAGAACAATAGAACAATTCCTGATTAAAAATCCGAGAGCATTGATTATATTTAATGGTAACACACCCTCAAAAACAAGGCTATATCAAATCGCAATTGCCAAATATCTGGACTATTTTTTAGAAACATATTTGATTTGGGGAATACGTTGTGACAACGATGAGCGAGAGCCATTCCAATTAAATCAGGCTTATCAAGGATTTTTCATAACCAACAAAATTTACCGTCATGAGCAACCGTGATATCAAAATTCCAAAAAAGGAAGCCAAAGTAACGCGAGGGAAATCCGAAATGAATGGCGAATACGCCACTATGGAGGATGCTATTGAGGCAAAGGAGGCAGACTTAAAAAAGGTAATACCAGAACTCGACCTTTCAGTCCTCTTGCAGCGCATAGGGAATTAAAAAACGCTCTGCTAGCAGTCAACCAAACAGAGCGTTTTTTAATTGCGGTCAGCATCAATCCTACTTAGCAGCAGTCAACTTCTTAATCAAATCGACTTCAGCCTGCTTGTACGGCGTTCCGTCTTTTCTGAAAATATCGTGGAACCAGAGGTCCGGCTCTTTGGTGTAGGTCTTTTTCCAGCTATCCCAAGGGTAAATAGTCTGCGATTTGCCGTCCACGAGGCCCCAGTTGATGGCGCCGACGTTGTATTTTTTGGCAACGGGCAATGAACCTTCGAAAAAGCTGCCGTTTCCGCGAGACATATATTCGGTACAGATCATCGGACGGTCGTATTGCTGCAACCACTTGATACGCTTTTCAAATTCCTCGGCATTCTCGTAGTTATGGAATGTGATTACGTCCGATTGCTCGATCTGCGCTTTTTCGATCGGTTTCAAAGTCTGCGGAGTCGACCAGTCGCCAGCCCATACGCCCGATGACAGCGGTTGCGAAGGATTCACCGAACGTGCCCATTCAAAAGATTTAACCATCAATGGCAGCACGTAGTCCACTTTATTAGGCAATTCTACTTTACCGTACGAGCTATTATTGGTGTTGTCCGGTTCGTTCCAGATATCCCACATCAGCACGCGGTCGTCGTTCGCGAATGCGGCGACGGTGCCTTTCACGTATCTTTCCAGGCGTGGATATTGCGTGCTGTCCTTCAATGCGTCGAAACCCGGGTTTTGTACCCAGCCGGAGTTGTGAACACCCGGTTTAGGATCGCGCTGCTTGCCCAGTTTCGGGAACGGGTCCCAGCACGAATCGAAAAGAACGAGCACAGGTTTGATATTGTGCTTCTTGGTGATGTTCAGGAATGTGTCGAGGCGCTTGATGAAACCGGCCGAATCCTGTTGGTAGAGCAGGTCGTGCAGGTACACGCGCATGGTGTTCATGCCGATGTTCTGTGCCCAACCAAGCTCTTTGTCGATCGTAGCAGTGTCGAATGACTCCGCCTGGAACATTTCAAGCTGGTTGATAGCCGTGCTCGGCAGGAAGTCGGCGCCCACGAGCCAGCCTTGTTTGGCATACCATTCCTTGGCTTGCTCTTTGGTCCAGATTTCGCGCCCGGCGGCGGACTGCTCCTGTGCCGGGGCTTCTTCTTTTTTCTCGTCGGCTTTCTTGGCGCAGTTCTGCAACATGAGGCAGGCCGCAACAGCCCAGATCGTCGTTTTTAACAATTTCATCAGGTGTTTAG
>CAMLNK010000431.1 GCA_946481035.1 uncultured Dyadobacter sp.
GGCCTACTTTCAAGCAGGACATTCCGGAGATCAAAGAGGTGATCCGGGCGCAAACCAATTCTTTTGTGATTAAAAAAGGGAATGAACTACTGAAAGAGGATGTGTTGTTTGCGGACGCGCCTTTTTTCTCGGTTTTTTCGATGCCGCTGCTTTCCGGTGATCCCAAAACGGTGCTGTCGGACATTCACTCCATCGTATTGAGCGAAGACCTGGCCGAAAAATATTTCGGCTCCAAGAATGCGGTAGGGCAGACGATGCTGCTGAAAGTGGGGGATGAATTTGAACCGTTTATCGTGTCGGGTGTAGCGAAGCGTTGCCCGCAAAACTCGTCGGTCCAGTTCGATGCCGTACTGCCTTTCGCATACCAGGAAGCAAAAGGCTGGACGGATAGCGAGTGGATGGGTTTTTACATGAATACCTTCGTTTTACTGCATGAGAAGGCTGATTATCATGCAGTAGTGAATAAAATGAACCTGGTTTCCAGGAGCAAGGTAACCGCGGAGCCCGGAAAGGAAAAGGATTTCAAAAACCAGGTAGTGTTTGGTCTGATGCCTTTTCTGGATATCCATTTACAAAGCACCAGCGGCGACGTGCGCAATGGCCTCGACCGCGCAAGCAGCCCCATCTACTCATACATCCTGTCGGGCATCGCTATCTTCATTTTGCTGATTGCCTGCATCAATTTTGTGAACCTCACCGTGGCGCGCTCGCTCAACCGGGCGAAGGAGATCGGAGTGCGGAAGGTGGTGGGAGGTTTGCGGAAACAGCTGATATACCAGTTTCTGGGCGAATCGTTTTTGCTTTCCTTTCTCGCATTTGCATTGGCTATTGTCTTTACACAGGTCGCATTGCCGGTATTCAATGAGCTTGCCAACAAACAGCTTGCGCTTTCCTATTTGCTCGATACCGGGCTGGTGTCGGGGTATGTTGCATTGTTCTTCATGACCGGCCTAGTTGCGGGCGTGTATCCGGCGCTGGTACTTTCGGGGTTCAGTCCCGTGCAGACGCTCTATAACCGCACCAGGCTTACCCAGAAGAATTATTTGACCAAAGGACTCGTCATTTTCCAGTTCGCATTGTCTGTTTGCCTGGTGATAGGCACCATTGTCATTTACTCTCAATTCCGGTATATGACCAACAAAGACCTGGGTTATAACGACAAAAACCTGGTGAGTTTCAGTCTCGGGCGCGGCGGGCCGGGTAAGGAGGTGATGGAGGTGATTCAGGATGAGTTGAAGAATACCGCGGGAATCAAATCGGTGGCGGCATTTAATGGTAGCTACAATGGTACGGGAGCGAAAATCGACGGGCATGAGATCGGTTTCGGCTACATTGGCGTGAGCGACGATTTCCTGGGTACATTGCAAATCCCCGTGCTGAAAGGCCGGAATTTCTCCAAAAGCTTTTCTACCGATCCGGAGGACGCCATTGTGGTCAACCAAGCATTCGTGAAGCGTGCCGGGCTGCAAAATCCGATCGGGCAGGAGGTGAATTTTGAGTGGAAGAATAAAAAGATGAAGATCATCGGTGTAATCCGTGATTATCACTATGCTTCTTTAAAGGATACCATTGCCCCATTGGTGCTTACCCAGGATCCGAAATATCGCCTCGGTACCATCTTCGCGAAACTCGACAGCAAAGATACCCCGGCGACGATCAGGGCCATTGAGAAGATTTTTAGAAGCCATATCAAAAACCTGCCTTTTGAATACAAATTCGAAGACGAAGCAAATCTGAAACGCTACGAATCCGAAGCGAAGTGGAAGCAGATGGTCACGCTCGCGGCGGTATTGTCGATTTTTGTTTCCTGCATCGGCCTTTTTGGGCTCGCAACCTTCAATGCAGAGATGCGTGTGAAAGAAATCGGCATCCGCAAGGTCCTGGGCGCATCGGTAGCGAGCATTACCGCGCTGCTTTCGTTGGATTTTGTCAAACTCGTCATCGTTTCGATCATTATCGCATTACCCATTTCCTATTACGGCGCGAACCTGTGGTTGCAGGATTTTCCTTATCGCATTCCCATGTCGTGGTCCTATTTCGTCTGGGCCGCCGTTTTGGCCATCGCGATTGCAGTTTTTACGGTGAGCTACCAGAGTATTCGGGCGGCAATGTTGAATCCGGTTAAGTCTTTAAGAACGGAGTAAGGGATGAAAGGAGGATGGAGGAAGGGGAGGATGGATTTTCCCGTTCCTTCCTCCTCCATCCTCCTTCCTCCCTTTCCTCCTTTTCTCCCTTTTTCCACCATGCTAAAAAACTACTTCAAAATTGCATTCCGTTCACTGTGGAAAAACAGGTTGTTTACGGCGATCAATGTGCTGGGCCTTTCGCTCGGGCTGGCAAGCGCAGGCGTTCTGATCCTTTTTATTCAAAGGGGCATTACTTTCGATACCTTCCATAAGGACAACGATCAGATCTATTTTGTACAAACAGCCGATGCTACATCGCGTTATAACCAGACGGTCTTTCCGATCCTGGAACAAATGATCAAAACCTTTCCGGAGATCGAAACCGGCACGCATGTGCAAGGCTGGAATGATGTGTGGCTGAACCGCAATGGCAAGGATTTGCAGAAACAGACAAAGTATGTAGACAGTACATTTTTTGATGTTTTTTCCTTCAAACTGAAATATGGGAATGCAGCTACCGCACTGAAACGGAAGCAATCGATCGTGCTCAGCGACCAGGCTGCCGAGGCGTTGTTCGGTGATATTAATCCTGTGGGCGAAACTGTGACGGTAGAGGACAGCATGACTTTTACGGTTACGGGCGTGCTCGAACCGGTTCCGGCGAATTCGTCCATCCAGTTTGAAGTGCTGCTGCCCATTTCGAACCTTGAAGACAATAAAGACTTTGCTTCGGGGGCCGACTGGTACAATACTTTCGCTTCTGTTTACCTCAAATTGCGGAAAGGGACCGACGTCGCCAGGTTGGAAGCCAAGTTTCCTCTTTTTGTAAAAACCCATTTCCACGCAGAGGGGCAGAAGCGGCAAATCCGCATTGCGCCGTTGGAAGAATATATCCATTATGAGAACCCCGGCTTCCGCTGGATGATTTACGGCGCCATAACCATTGCAGTTTTTATTGTGTTGATTATCAGTATTAATATGGTAAACCTGAACACCGCGATGTCGTTCACACGCGTGAAAGAGGTGGCTGTGAGGAAGGTGACCGGCTCTACGCTTGGACAAGTACTGGCTCAATTCTGGACCGAATCGGCCGTAGTATTGATCGCCTCGCTGCTAATCGCCGTCGTGTTTGGGATATTATACCTGGTGCCCCAGTTCAATGAATTCAGGCAGGGACGAATGCAGCTGGTGGTGAACTGGCGGCAGGATTCGGCCACGTTTCTGACGCTCATGGGGATTATCGGGATCATCGCGTTCATCGCCGGAACCATTCCGGCTGCTTACCTGAACAAGCTCGATTTACGGGACACATTGAAGGGAAAACTGGCAGGAAAACCCGGCTCGGGAAACTGGACGCAGGGGACGCTGATCGTGGTACAACTGGTGATCGCCATTGTGCTGGTGATCGGCGCGATAGCAGTCCGCTGGCAGATCAACTTCATGCGGCAGGCCGATACCGGTTTTAAAGGTGAGCATGTGGTAGTGGTGTCGTCGGATTTGCAATATAAGGATGAGAATCAGGCTGTCCGGCAGTTTGTGCCTATTCTCAATGGTTTAAAACAAAATTCAAAGATCCAGAGTATCGCCATCTCGGGCGTTGTGCCGACGCACTATTGGAGCAACTATAATGTGTATACGCCAGATGGCGAAGACCGGAAGAATATCCGCCTGCGGCACGTGGGGACCAGTACCAACTACACTGCTACTTATGATCTCCGGATGGTGGAAGGCAGGGACTTTTCGGAAGAACTCGACAGAAACGGCGAACAGCATCCCGTGGTGATCAACGAGGCCGCCCGAAAGGCTTTCGGCTGGACGACCGCCGTTGGAAAAAGGCTCCGGCAGGGCAACAATACCGAGGTGTACACGGTGGTGGGCGTGATGAAAGACTTCCACTACGGCCCATTGAAAGACCAAATCGAGCCATTGCTGCACTGGTACAACGGCCCGCCAAGCCTGAACAGCTACCTTTCGTTGAAATTCGCCGACATTTCACAAGCAAAAAGCGTTTTGGCCGACCTCGAAAAGGACATGAAGAAAATACCGTCCAAACGGCCGTTCAAGTTTTTCTATATGCAGGAAGAGCTCAGCCGGCAGTATAACGACCTCGACGGGATTTGGAAAATGGTCAACTTTGTGACGTTCCTGGCTATCATCATTGCATTCGCAGGCATTTTCGGCCTCATATCGCTCGCCGCGAGCAAGCGTACCAAGGAAATCGGCATTCGTAAGGTGCTCGGTGCCAGCGTGCAGGGGATTGCCATACTGCTTTCCCGCGATTTCATCGTCCTGCTGGTCATCGCGATGCTCGTAGGGCTGCCGCTTGCCTACACATTTGTGATCAAATACCTCGCCAGCTTCGAGTATCACGTTAATCTGCCCTGGTACGTTTTCGCTTTGGTTGCATTGGGTGCATTGCTGCTTACAGTGCTGACTGTCGGCTTCCAGGGTATCAAAGCGGCATTGGCTGATCCTGTGAAGAGTTTGCGGAGCGAGTAGGGGGTAGTTGCTGGAAATTGATTAAATTTAATATTACGTAGACGATGTTCAGTGTGATGTTATTGACTTAAATTTTCTCAAAATGAGCACAAACACAATAGATTCAGAAATTGTAAGCTATCTACCGTTGTTGGGAGAGGGTGAAAAAAGATCTTTGCTAGGCATTATTGAGGCTTTTGTAAAGTTGAAGCAACCTGACCATGGTGAGAGAGTTTCCATTGAGCAATACAATGCAGAGTTGGACGAGGCTTTGGCCAGGATTAAGTCTGGAAAATA
>CAMLNK010000432.1 GCA_946481035.1 uncultured Dyadobacter sp.
ATTGATACGCCATGTACTGAAATGCAGCAGCTGACAGGCCTTTTGAATGCGCAGATAATTGAAGTATTCGATCGGCGCATAGCCGGTGTCTTTTTTGAACTTCCTGGAAAAAAATGAGATCGATAAATTTACTGAACGGGCAATATTATCCAGAGTAAGGGAATTGGAAAGATTTTCCTGCATGTAAAAAAGAGCCTTTTCGGTAGGGCTTGCATCCGACGCCGACAATTTTTGCGAACCAAAATGCTCGGGCGCGATGAACGACGAAAGGTAATGTGGCAATGCGAGGTTGGCTTGCAGTAAGTTAGAAGCGCTGTACCCTTTGAGCAAAGTACTGGCGATGTGTGTGAAAAGCGCATTGCGCTCGTCGGAGAAACCGACCTGCACGGCCCTGGCGGGCTCGCCCTCGCGTTCCATTACGGCGGCTGCGGCTTCGTCGCAATGCCCTCCTGTGAGGTGAAGCCAGTAAATGCTCCATGGATTTTGGGCGTCGGCACCATATGAATGGGGTTTCCCGGTAGGCAGGATGAAAACTTCCCCCGGATGCACCTGCATCACGTTCCCGCCCAGTTCGATCCAGCCCTGTCCATCAGTACAATACAGCAGAATAGCCTGCGAAATACCGTTGGGCCGCTGGTAATAATGGTGTAACGCTTTGGGATAATACCCCATTCTTGAAATGAATAACTGGCTGATCAGCGGCAGCTGCTCGCAATGGGACGTGGCCACTTTGGGTATTTCGATGATCAGCTCGCCTTCGAAGCCTCTGCTTTTGCGCATAATGTGTGTTTTAGTAGTAAAATAATGGATGAAATAAAGGTAAAATAATCCATGTTTTAGACAAAATCATTCATTCGTTTATTTCTTGGAATAGCTGAATTTTGTGATGTTAAAGTACTATTCCTAATCCCACTATCATGACCAAGCAATTGTTAACACACGCACAAATTCAGCAATATCATACGGACGGCTACCTGATCATTCGGGGATTTTATGACAAGGAGGAAGTATCCAGGCTTTATCGTATCGCCATCGACGACGCGACCATCAGCAAGCATGCCATCAACGTAAATGACAGTACCGGCAAACGGAGCAAACTTTCCCTGTGGTACAAGCCCGGTGACGATGTGTACGGATTGCTTACCCGTGGCAAGACACTCGTAGGTGCCGTGGATCAGTTGCTGGAACGCCAGCCGGGCGACGAAGGGCATTCAGTATGCCATTACCATTCCAAACTCATGCAAAAGGAGCCGCGGGTAGGCGGTGCATGGGAGTGGCACCAGGATTATGGTTATTGGTATAAAAATGAATTTCTCTATCCCGAGCAGCTGATGTCGGTAATGATCGCGATCACGGATGCTAACGTCGAAAACGGTTGCCTGCAAGTCATTAAAGGGTCGCACAAAATGGGTAGGGTGGAGCACGGCTTCGCAGGCGAGCAGGTAGGCGCGTCGCAGCGCTTCGTCGATCTGGCGTTGAGAACGATGGAGCACGTTTTTGTGGAACTGAATGCGGGTGACGCACTTTTCTTCCACAGCAATATCCTGCACCGGTCGGAAGCCAACTTGTCGGAGCACCCGCGCTGGTCGCTGATATCGTGCTACAACCGCTCTACCAATATCGGTTATAATGAATCGTCATCGCTGTCGGCCAGCATTACACCTATCGAAATTGTTCCGGACGAAGCACTGCTTACCTGGGACACTGCCGGTCTGACCGAATCGGAAGCTGATTTTCTAAGTAAGGAAGCAGACGTATCACTAAAATAAACTACACACCATGCAAAATACCGCCGGTTCGCTTTCCGGGTTGGAGCCTGAGTCTATCCAGCCCGGGCCGGTTCGGATCAACAAAGGCTATGTTTATCTGCTCAGTGCCATTGCGGCGCTGGGCGGCATATTATTTGGCTTCGACCTGGTTATTATCTCCGGAACCGTCGGTTTTTTCCAGGCGCATTTCGCGTTGAATGAACTGGAAACGGGCTGGGCCGTAGGATGTATCAACCTGGGAGCTGCCATCGGCGCAATTCTCGGCGGCTGGCTTTGCGAGCGGCTGGGCCGGAAAAAGCTGCTGATGATCTGTGCGATACTTTTTGCCGTCACCGGCGGCGGTACCGGCTGGGCCGAAAATTTTCCGATGTTCATCGGCTTCCGCATGCTTAGCGGCGTGGCGGTCGGGGCGGCAGCGCTCGTCTGCCCGATTTACCTGGCCGAAATCTCGCCCGCACCCATGCGGGGCACGACGGTGTCGTTTTACCAGCTTTCGATTGTGGTAGGGATATTGCTGGCCTACTTTTCCAATTACCTCTTACTGAACGTGGAAGATAACTGGCGGTGGATGTTTTCGTCGCAGTCGATTCCGGCTTTACTGTTTTATTTCAGCCTTTTCATGGCCTCGGAAAGCCCGCGGTGGCTGATTCGCGCCGGTCGGGAATTCGAAGCGCATATTGTCCTCGAACGCGTAGGCGGGCTGGATTATGCATTGGCGGAACAGGAACAGATAGAGCAGAGTTTTGCGGATAAAACCGAGTACAAAGTCACCGACCTCTTTCGTAAGGATGTCGGGCATATCGTCTTCATCGGCGTTATGATCGCCGTATTTTCACAGATCGTCGGGCAAAACTCGATCTTTTCGTATGCGCCGGAGTTGTTCAAAAAGGCCGGTATGGCGCAGAATTCGGCCTTTTTGCAGTCGATTATCATCGGTTTGACCAACTTTATATTCACGTTTATCGCCATCGGCACGATCGACAAGGCTGGTCGTAAAAAGCTCCTGCAATACGGTTCATTTCTGCTGTTTGCCGATGCGCTGGCTTTGGCGGCCGCATTTTACCTGCAATGGTCCGGGTTATGGGTGCTTATTTTTGTGCTGGCATTCGTCGCCATCTATTCAGCCACGCTTGGCCCGGTTACCTGGGTGGCACTTTCCGAAATCTTTCCAAACCGCATTCGAGGGAATGCCATGGCCGTGGCGACGCTGGCATTGTGGATCGCCAATTTCTTCACAACAGCCCTGTTTCCGGTCATGAACCAGTATTTCGGCATGCCGGTCACCTTTTTGATCCATGCGGCGATATGCCTGGTGTACTTTTTCTTTGTCCGGACCAGCGTTCCCGAAACCAAAGGCAGGTCTTTGGAAGAAATTGAAAAACTGTTACAAAAAAGCTGATTACCAACCGAATGACAATTCAATTTTACGCGCCGGAATGGGGAAATACCCTTCCGTTCGATATTTTTTGTAAAAATGTAAAAGCCGCTGGCTATGATGGTGTCGAAATGGCACTCCCTTTCAATGCAGCCGAAAAACAAGCCATTCTCGATACGCTTGCAGCGCATGATCTCAGGCTCATAGGCCAGTACTGGCAGTCGTTTGAGAAAAATATCGATGAGCACGCCGAGAATTATGAAAAATACCTCCGGAACCTGATCGATGCCAGACCGGTACTAATCAATTGCCAGACGGGCAAGGACTATTTCAATGTAGCCCAAAACCAAAAGCTTTTCGCCATCGCGGCACAGCTTTCCGCCGAATCCGGCATTTCCATTATCCACGAAACACACCGGGGTAAAAGCCTCTTCGCCGCCCATGTCACCATGGGCTATCTTCAAGCTGACCCGGATCTTCGCATTGCGCTGGATATTTCGCACTGGTGCAGCGTCCACGAATCACTTCTGGCCGACCTCCCCGACGAGGTAGATCTCGCCATTTCCCGTACCAATCACATCCACAGCCGCGTAGGCCACCCCGAAGGTCCGCAGGTGAACGACCCGCGCGCACCCGAATGGGAGGAAGTGCTCAATGCGCACCTCGGCTGGTGGGACCGTATCGCGGCCCTTCATGCCCAAAACGGTACGACGCTCACCATCACCACGGAGTTCGGGCCCGCGCCTTACATGCCCGCGATGCCGTACACGCAAATGCCGCTCGTGAGCCAGTGGGACGTAAATGTGCATATGATGAACCTGCTGAAAGATCGTTATCAGCGAATTTAGGCGACCGCTTCAATTATTTTCTAACATTTTTAATGACAAAGATTTTACCGTTAAATAAAATCTTTGTCATTAAAATACTGACAATGAGTTGGTTTTAGCTACACAGGTGCTAAATATGGTACCTTTGGGAATTTGAGAGAGCTTTCGGTTGTTCCATGCGTTCCGGGATTTTGTTCCGGGTAATGAGTTAATTCATAAATTTGCTTTGTAGTAACCCTCCGATCGATCTAATAACTATGAGCATCCTTTATGTTGACCATGAAATTAATAATCTGAATTCCTTTAAAGCGACGTTCCGGAGAGACGCCCAAATCTACCTGGCGAAGTCAACCGAAGAGGGGTTGAAGATTCTCGACGAGCATAAAATCGACGTCATTTTCGCTGACCATCAGATGCCTGATATGACAGGACTTGAATTTCTCAAATTGGCTTCCGATCAATATCCTTCCAGCGTGCGCGTACTGCTTACGGGTAATGCGTACACGGATGAATTTCGCTGGGCAGCCGGCAAGGGATATTTTCACAGCTATGTCAACAAGCCGTGGGATGAACAGCAACTGCGGACCTTGATGGTCTCGCATCTGTATTAGGTATACGACATTACAGTTGCGAAGGCAGGCCCAGCCCCCGAACATAACGTTGGGCATAGTCTTCGAACGTAACGTCTGGGCATAGTCTGCGAACATAAAGTTGGACGTAGCCTGCAAGCGTAACATTGCATTGTCTACGAACATAACGTTGGGCGTAGTCTCCGACTACGTCCGAGCGCCCCGCGGTCTCCGACCGCCACAAAATAGCGCCGAAAGCCAAATAGCTTCCGGCGCTATTTTCTTTACCCATCATCCTGCATTAAAAAAATTGCCACACGAATATTTGTTGAGGATATATTCACTACATTGGAGATTC
>CAMLNK010000433.1 GCA_946481035.1 uncultured Dyadobacter sp.
CCATTTAGTCAGATTGGCATTCCCGCCGAGCTCCACACCCCAGGAGGCAGCCAGGCCTGCATTGGTGTAAATACGGTTCACGATCGTGTCGTTGTAAACGCTGTTGACCCGGTTGACGACGTTTTTGATCCGCTGGTTATACATTGTCAGGAATGCACTCCCCTTCTCAAACTCCTTCACGACGCCCACCTCGGCCTGGCCGATAAACTCCGGCAAAATGTCCGGGTCGCCCGATTCGAGGGTTTCGGAATGCTCACGTTCCGGGAACGGGTTCAGCTCGTTGTTGGTCGTGCGTTGCACGCGGCGCGTGTAACCCGCCTTCCCGCGCCAGCTTTTGCCAAACTGGTACTGCACCTGCGCCGACGGGAAGAAGTTGGACAGGTCGAGGTTGCGCGTTGCGGTTCCTTCGGCGGTAAACTCCCTGGTGGCATATTCGTACCGCAAACCACCCGAGTAATCCAGTTTCCCCGATTTTCCAGTGTATTGGCCGTACATCGAATGAATATGGTTCAACAGGCGCGTCCGGCTCGAAAACTGCGGAACGAGTACAAATTCACCCGTTTCCAGATTTTGGTCCAGGTATTGAAACACACCTTTCTGCACCTGGTTACGGTATTGATAGCCGGTTTCAAGCTTCCCTTTGCCGATCGGGACGACGTAATCGGCCTGCAAGCGGAATGCATTCAGCGGATTCTCGCCCGGGTTACGCGTACTTTGCAGCGTCCGAGTGCGGCCAGGCTCAGAAAGGTTAATGTTCGTCGTCAGCCCGTCCAGCTCCGCGGACTCTATCAGGCCCGACAGCGTCAGTTCCGATTTGTTGGAGAAACGGTGCAGGTAATCGAGGTTACCGGACGTCACGTCGGCAGTTTTCTGCGCGATATTGGAGTTGAAATAAGTAATCCGCCCCACGTTCTGCCCGTTTTCCAGGTTTGTTTTAGTATTGTTATAAACCAAATCGGCCCTTCTCGACTGAAAGCGGTATCCCTTGTAAAATCCTGCCGAGATTACATTCGAGGGATCGGCAGTGAAACTCACCGATGCCCGCGCCGTATAATTGTACCGCTTGAAACTCCGCTCGCCCTCGGACGGGAAAGAAGTAAAAACGTCACCGATCGTCGTATTTACATCGCCGACTCTGCGGCCGGTAATATCATTCCGCAGGTAGTTACCACTCAGGTTCACCTCCCATTTGCCCGACTTCACGCCCCAGGCGGCATCGGCGCCGAAACGCTGCGGGTTTTTCAGGTTATGGTAGGTATGAACGGACGGCAACCCGGCCTGGACATTCACGACCAGGCTCTGGCTGTTTTTATCGACGGTTTTAGTAGTAATGTTAATAATCCCCGATTTCCCGTCCGGGTCATAACGCGCCGAAGGACTGGTGATGATTTCAACGTTCTCAATGCTGTTGGCCGGGATCTGGTTGAGCACGACGGATGGATCGGTCTGCACGGGCTTGCCATTCACGAGGACCAGGAAGCCGGTCGAGCCGCGCAGCGTAATGTCGCCCTCGCTATTCACAGTTACCGACGGTGTATTTTTGAGCACATCCACCGCCGTTCCTCCCTGGCTGCCCAGAAATGCGCCGGCCCGGTAAACCTGCCGGTCGATCTTGTTTTCAACGGCACTTCGATTGCCGGTCACCTCCACTGCGTCGAGTACGCGGCCATCGGCCTGCATAGCTACGGGCGGCAATGCGACCACGCCTGCATTCGCGGATACAGGCACCTGCGTGAGCGCTTTCCGGTAACCCATATATTGTGATTCCAGATAATAGGCTGCAAAGGTGAGTTTTTCGAAACGGAAACCGCCCTTATCGTCGGCCAGCACGCCGCTTACCAGCACCGAATCGGCTGAGCGGTACAATGCCACGGCGGCATAAGGCAGCCCCTGGCCAGTCTGTTGGTCGGTGATTTTGCCAGTAACGGTCACCTGGTTTTGCGCCCAGGCCGGGGCCGTCAGGAGAAGAAGTAATGTAAGGGTAAAGAAAAATTTCATAAGGGTTAGTTCCGCCTGTTCATCGTGTTGAGTGATGCGGCAAAAATAACCCTACAAAATCAGTAGACTTTTGTACTTTCAGTCCGAAAACTGGTATATCTAGGAAATACCCTTGCGGTAAACGCTCGGCAAAACGCCGGTTTGTCTTTTGAAAAACTTATTGAAATGCGACGGGTCGGTAAAGCCGAGCTCGTAAGCGATTTCGCCCATATTTGCCTGCGAATACAGCAGCAGTCGCTTGCTTTCGGCCGTCAGTTTTTCGTTGATCACCGCCCCGGCCGTCTTATCCAGAAACTTCCGGCAATTGGCGTTCAGGGTTTTGGCCGTCACATTCAATTCATTGGCATACCAGGCTACTTCGTGCATGGTCTTATAATGTAATGCCACCTGTTCGAAGAAGGATTTGAGCAGCGGCGGTTCCGACTGGCTGCGGTCGGTGTGCGCTTCCCGTTTCAGCAGGTTGAAAAGCAGCAGCAGGTAAGTCTGAATAATAGCCTGGTAATTCGACTGCCTCCCGGCATATTCGTTTTCAATACTTTCAAAAATCCCCAGGACGGTGGCGCCTGTGGTTTCCAGGCTATAACCGCTGCCGAATGTCAGCGGGAAGGTTTGGAAAAGCGCATCGTAAAGCGGATGGCCCAGGAGAAAGTCCTTTTGCACCATAACCACGAAGCCTTTGGGAATGGCCGTCAGCTCCCAGTTGTGGATCTGGCCGGGCATTACGAGATACAAGCTGTTGGCGCTTACCGGAAAACGGTGGTGGTCGATCTGGTGAAGGCCTTCGCCCTGTGTGAGAAAAATAATTTCGAGATATTCCTTATGACCATGCGGGTTGGTGGTTTTAATTACCTCTTTCATTCTCTTGATTCGAAACAACTCATTGTCGTTCAGCTTGTTCTTGATCTCGATTTGCATGTATAAAGGGTGCAGGTATATTCTAGTTATTTAATAGGGTATGCAAATTAAATTAAAAACCATTACCAAGAAAAAGAGGGTACCCCGAAACAGGGCACCCTCTCGCACATCAGCTACTCTAAATAATGGCTGTTATGCTTGTTTGGCGAGCTGAATATTCGCCAGGATCTTGATATTTTCGCCCAATGCGAGGCCGCCGGTTTCGGTGAGCGAGTTAAAGGTCACCCCGAATTCCTTGCGGTCGATGGTACCGCTTACCTCGAAGCCGACTTTGGTATTGCCCCACGGATCGCGCTCAGTGCCGCCGTATTCGGCTGCGAGTTCTACTTCCTTGGTGATGCCTTTGATCGTGAGGTCACCTACAAGTTTGTAAAGGTCACCCTTGTCTTTTTTCAGGGAAGTAGAAACAAAACTAAACTCGGGGTATTTCTCCGCCTCAAAAAAGTCGGCGTTGCGCAAGTGCTCGTCACGGCCCGGCTGTCCGGTGTCCACGCTGTTGACGTCGATCGTAAAATTGACATTGGCGTTCTCGAAACTATCGCCTTCCGTTGCGGCCGAACCGCTGAACGTCCGGAAAAAACCGGTTACGGTCGAGATTACCAGGTGCTTTACTTTAAACTGTACTTCTGAATGCGCTACATCTACATTCCACGTTGTCTTTGACATGATTTCATTGTGTTTGATGGTATGAATACTTCACACCTGGCCCTCACGGGAAGCCGTTCGTTACAGCCTGTCGGCGAGGGCCGGGCGGCGATACAAAATTAGCCCTCAGCAGCACGCCAGATCGACTGCTTACTCCGAGGTTACCGCTATACTCTTATATAGCGGCCGCCTGAAACACCCACCGGATGAAGGCTTCCCGCCGCTGTCGAAACCACACTTCACCGAAAAATTTTTCAATCGGATCTAGCCTTCGCCGGGGTCAATATGCTGGTTCAAAAGCACTTGCATAATAAAAATATTCTACAAAAAAGCTGTAAATATGTAGAAATGTATCTACTTATTTAATCGTGTCCGATTAACATTTAGTTCGATATTTGTCTGCTAGTTACTTAACTACTCATCGTTCTTCCCTCCGTCCGGTCAATCATACTTAATCCAGGAAGTTAGCAGTCGGACAACGGGCGGCCAGGCACTACGCGATAGTCCACTAATTTTTCACCTAATCAAATACCTGCTTATGAACAAAAATCTATGGATCAGAGCGCTTTTCCTGCTCATCGGAGTGCTGTGTTACGGAACGGCCATGGCCGTCAACATCACCGGCACGGTCTGGGTCGACGCCAACAGTGACGGCACCGTCGATGCCGGGGAAACCAGCACCAATTTCGGTGGCACGATGTATGTCAATGTCGTCAACAATACGACCGGAGCTATTATCGCCTCCACGCAGGTGGGACCCGCGGGCGGCTATTCCTTTACCGGCTTGCCCAACAACCTGGCGGGGCACAAGCTCGTGCTCACGAATACGGCTACCAATCCCAAGGGAAACCGTATACCCGGCGTTTACTATACAGCCGAAGATGTGGTAGAGAATGTTGGATAAGCAGGATATGCTTTTCCTTGTGCAGTAAAGTTACCCAGCAAACCTGTTGATGCCTTTAACTTCAGGAAGTCGAAGATTTCCTGGTTATCCATGAAGCTTTCTTTCGAAATCTCCCATGCAGCACCAACTGCCCAAAAATTCTGGAACTTCTTTGAATACTCTCTGTTGATCTGGCTCGCACCATCTCTACGGAAACTTCCGTTGAGGTAATATTTATTCTTGTAATTGTAAAGCACCCTTGCTAAACCTGATACAGTTGTGTACTCACTTTGGCCGGTTGGGATAATACTTTTAAGATCACCAAAACCTGTATTGAGATACCAGAAACGTTTCTCATCAGGAATAATATTTACACCCTGTGTCCTTTGGCTTAATGTACCACTCACCTGTTCGTAACTGCTGTAATAAGTAGTAAAGCCACCTGTTGCAGTTATT